>NZ_JBKOOL010000191.1:0-10377 GCF_046764065.1 Nocardia sp. NPDC002869 | reverse complement strand
CTGAGCTTGCGAGGTGGGGGCGGTGTGCCGTAGTGCGGCGGCGGCGCGTCTGCGCCGCCGCTCTTGATCCTATATAGCTAAATTCGGCAGCCGACCGCGTTGGGAACCGGAGAGGCAAACAAAGCGGCTGAAACTCCCGGCTACGAAGACGAACCGGGCCGTGCTCAGTTCGCCGGGGCGGGCCGGATGACGGCTATGGTCTTGTCATCGTGGCGCTTCGCTCGTGGCTGCTGCATGCCATCAGGATCGGTATCGGCTTCCCACTGGTGCGCGCGCCAGAGCAACTGCGCAAGGCCGTGATCATCGAGGCCGGCAACCTCGTCCCAGGAGACCCCCAGCGGTGTGAGCGGATCTACGGCCCCGTCGGTAGCGAGTATCGCCCAGTCGACCCGATCCGCTGGGTAGCGGCGGACGATCGAGCGATGAGCGGCTTCGGGGTCCGCTTCGGCAATCCAGTAACCGTGGTGCTTGTTTCGGTGCTGACGCTGCTTTCGTTGCAGCGCTCGGAGTACACCGAAGTGGTCCGAGTTGTACCCGCGGCCGGCCTGAAGGTGCTCCCGGTAGATCCGGGACTCTTGGAAGTCGAGTGCATCGAGTCGTTCGTCGGAGATGAGATCTTGCGTCCCATCGGTACATCCGACAACTACGGACGAATCGCCGAGAACCAGCGTCTCAATCGCATCCGCGTCAGTGCGGACGATCGCGACCGTGCTGGATGGTGCCTGCCCTCCGGAAGGGAGGCGAAGTCTCGCCGCGGTCGATTCGATCGCTGTTGCAAGAATGTCGGATAGTCCGCTTGAACTGGTCAGGCGCTCGCATAGTTGGTGTCCGAGAGAATCGACGTACTCGTGCGCGGAGGGACAGTCGGGGTCGTGCGACGTTGCGCCGTCCAGTACGACTACCGCGCGGTTGGTGATGAACAACCGGTCCTCGGCGGAACCTTCCTGAAGCTGGGCGCTGTGGACGTTCAAGGCGTCTCCACGTACGGGCCGACGATGATCCGGCTATCCGTCACGGCGAAACTGTCATCGAACTCGCATTCGATCACACCGTTTACAAAGGTTGCCTTCGGATCAAACACCGCCTTGAGATTGCGGTCTAGCCAGTGCGCTACACCGAGCGAACCCACGCTGGTGATCCCCGCGATGTGGACGATGACGCGTCCGTCATCCTGCCGCCGCGAGAAGTACCCGATGTCTTTCCGAATAGAGCTGTCGCGTCGATACGGGGACGAATGCCGCTGTCCAGCCCGCGAATCGGTAATCCACCAACCGTCGTCGTCACGCTCGAAACCGAGTATCGAATCACCTTCCAGGAGCCGTCGCGCGATCGGAGCCGACTTCGGTCCACAGACGATGACACAGTCACCCTCTGGCAAATCCTCACGATCAGGATCGATCGTGAACCCCTCGGCGGCCAGCACCAACCGGGATAGCGTGCCCTCGATCGCGAGCTGAGTTGCCTGGTCGTTGGCATCGATGAATGGCCGTTCGCGGCCATCCTCAAGCCCGAACCGTCGTGGAATTCCGACCGCAACTGGACCCACGCCGAAGAACGCTCGCTCTTCCCGTGGCGCGGACGACCGAATCTGACTGACTCGGCCCTGCGTAATCCCGAGTAGCTCGGCGATCTCCTTGTAGCTCATCCCCCGTTCGCGGTGGGCTTCCTCGATCGCGACCTTCCGCGCACGGGCTAGCTCGTTCGCGCGCTGCTGATAGAAGGCCATCAGCTTCGTCACGCGCTGACCACGGCGGATTGGATCGGGATCGTTCCGCGCCTGGTCAAAGTCGTCGGGGGTAGCCACAGCACCCAGTGTAGACGGCGACTTTAGGGGGCTATTGCGTTTGCTGGAATGGCGGCGTACGGTGTTCTTTATCCCCCTAAAGCGCCTCCCGGACACGGGATCGCGCTTCGACTTTAGAGGGGTAAAGCGGGCCGAAGGGTCGGCCGATCAAGGGAGGTCATCATGCGGGGAAACGCTCAGGCAGTAGTCGGGACGGTCATGGGTCCGTCCCGGTTGAATGCGGCGGGGTGGTGCATCTGGTGCCTTGGCCGGCACTGCGACAAGCCTCGTTGCATCGCGTCGCACGCGGCCACGGCCTGGCAGTTCTGCGACCGGTGCGGCGGGACCGAGTACGTGAACGGCCATCGTGACCCGGAGAACGCGGCCGGTCGGTGCGACTGCATCCAGGGCTTCGAAGAGGTGGAGTACGCCGGGCCGGTCGCCGAGGTCGTGCCGCTGCCGGTCGAGAAGGCGGTGCCGGTGGTCTACGAGTCCTGGCCTGCCGGTGGCGGCGCTCCGGTGCGCTGGATGGGTCGGTGATCGGCATGGCCTCGAATGTGATTTCCCTGCGTAACCGGTCCGTCGAGCAGGAGGTGGTGCGTCCGCCTCGGCTGACCTTCGCCCGTCGCTGCGTGTGGTGCGGTGAACTGGATTGCCTGCACCCGGACTGCATCGCCCTGCACGATGTCTCCGTGTGGGCGGTGTGCCGCCAGTGCGACGGTACCGGGTTGGCGTTCTCCGGCCCTCAGGGCTGCACGTGTGCGTTCGGTCTGATGCACACCGCCCCGGCAGTACAGCGGGTGATCGGCTACGCCCGCAAGACCGGTGAGCCGGTTATCGAGGAAGGGCACTGGTCGAGCTACAACGACCGCAACTACTACGAGCCGTTCCACCCGGCCGAATCCGCCAAGCGCGTCTCCCCGGTCGAACCGCTCAATTCCGAATCGGCCAAGCGCGTCTCCCCGGTCGCTCCGCTGGATGCGAGCAACGAGGCGGTGGCCCTGTGACGGCGACGGTGACAGACCTCGGTGGAGCTCCCGCCCGCGTGACGGCGGCTGAGCGGCGGGCCGAACTGAACCTGGTCGAGTTGGCGGCTGCGGCGGCGGAGAAGGAAGGCGTGTGCCGTCGCCCCCTGCCGATGCTGGCCATCACCGATGACGGCGGCTCCAAATACATCGGGGCCCCGTGCAAATCCACGTTGGAGTGCGTGTGCCCGGCGTGTGCGGCCCGTGCCCGGCTCCTGCGTATCCAGCAGGCCCACGAGGGCTGGCACATCGGAGAGGAACCGCTAGTGGAGAAGAAGAAACCCACCGAACAGCAGATGGACCTACTCAAAGCACGAGCGGATCTCATGTCCGCCTACACCGACGCCAAGGAGACCGGCGACACCGTGATGATGGCCGGCATCCGGGAAGTCGTCGACGAACTCGACACCGAACTCCGCGAGACCGGAATCCGCGGCAAGCTCCCCAGCCTGGACCCCGGTGAGAAACCGGTCCGCAAGCGGACTACTCGCCGTCAGCAGGCCGCACCGGATCTGCCTCGCAAGAAGGTCGGGAAGACCACCATCGGCCGCGAGTACGCGGGCAAGTACCGGCCGTCGCTGTTCCTGACCCTCACCCTCCCGTCCTACGGTCGTGTGGGTCCGGATGGTGCGCCGGTGAACATGGAGACCTACGACTACCGCCAGGCGGCCCGGGACACGATCCATCTCGCGGCGTTGTTCGACCGGTTCATCCAGAACTATCGCCGGGCCTCGGGCCGGGATATCCAGTACTTCGCCACCGTTGAGCCGCAGCGTCGTGGAGCTCCGCATATCCATATCGGGATCCGGGGCACCGACCCGAAGGAACTGATCCGCCAGTTGGCGGCCGCGACGTATCACCAGGTGTGGTGGCCGCACTTCAATGAACCCACCTACCCCGACGCCCTCCCGTTCTTCGATCATCAGCAACAGGCGTTCGTGGACCCCGACACCCGGGAACCGGTCCCGACCTGGACCCAGGTCATGGACCTCATGGACTCGGTAGACGAGCTGGAACCCGCGCACGTGATCCGGTTTGGCCAGCAGATCGACGTCAAAGGCATCCTCGGCGGCACCGAAGAAGCCAAACGGCATATCGGCTACCTGACCAAGTACCTCACCAAGTCCATCGGGGACGTGATCGAACCCCAGTCCCAGCGGGCAGCCGACCACTACGACCGGCTCCACCAGGAGTTGTGCAAGACGCCGTGCTCGCCTACCTGCGGGATCTGGTTCCGCTACGGCGTCGTACCGAAGGGCGCGAACGCCAAGACCCAGCCCGGCGTCTGCAAGGGCAAGGCGCATCGTCGGGAAACTCTCGGCCTGCGGGGTCGTCGGGTGCTGGTGTCGCGGAAGTGGACCGGTAAGGACCTGGCCGACCACAAGGCCGACCGCGCGGACTTCGTCCGGCAACGCCTCGCCGAGGCCGGCATGCCGCAGGAACAGGTGCAACGGATGGTTATCACCCCGGTACAGCCCGGAGACCCGAACGTGCCACCCCGTGAGCACCTGATCATGCAAATGGTCGCCCAGAAGATCAGCTGGCGCGCGGAATACACCCAAGCCATGCTGGCCGATCCACCAGTCGTGCCGGATATGCCGGTTACACGTGAAACCGTTGCGCCCCAACATGATTCGTCGGGTACGGCAGCGTGAGGGGCGGAAAGATGGAAGAGACGTACTTGCGGGCGAAGGATTGCGAGGCGCTGACCGGGATTCCGGAAGCCACCTGGCGTTGGTGGGCCCATGTCGGTCGGGGCCCGGCGAGTTTCAAGCTCGGGCCGCGTCGGCGGGTGTGGCGTAAGTCGGTCGTCTTGGCGTGGATCGCTGAGCAGGAGGAACTGACCGGAACCGGTGAGGCTGCCTGATGGCTACTCGGCGTAACCCACGCTCCGGTATCGAGGATCGGTGGTACCCGACCGTGGTCGTGACCGACCCGGTGACCGGAGCGACGTCCAAGAAGAAAGAGAAGTCGAAAGAACGGTTCGGCAAGGGCAAGCGATGGCGGGCCCGCTACGTCGATCCGAACGGCGTGGAGCGCTCGCAATCCTTCGACACCAAGGCCGAGGCGCAACGCTGGCTCGACAGCGACGTGACAACCAAGGTTGTGACCGGGACGTGGGTTGATCCGGACCGTAGCGGTGTCCTGTTCTCGGTGGTCGCGGAGAAGTGGTATGCGACGAAGAAATTCCGCAAGCCGAAGACGGTCGCGGGCTACCGG
The DNA here is from genome assembly GCF_046764065.1 of Nocardia sp. NPDC002869. Taxonomy (NCBI): domain Bacteria; kingdom Bacillati; phylum Actinomycetota; class Actinomycetes; order Mycobacteriales; family Nocardiaceae; genus Nocardia; species Nocardia sp. NPDC002869. The sequence goes on along the minus strand of NZ_JBKOOL010000191.1, from coordinate 5,349 downwards.
TCCTTACTGGATACTCTCGTGCTGCCGCAGTGGGGCTCGATACCACTGCGAGACATCGACTTCGAGGACATACAGGACTGGGTGGTGAACCTGTCGGAATCCGGTAGTGCCCGGTTCAAGGGGCAGGGTCTGTCGGCGTCGCGGGTGATCCAGGCGTATCAGGTTCTCGGCCAGGTGCTGCGGTTCGCGGTGAAGTCCAAGCGGCTCGCGAGTAATCCTGCCGTCGACATCGAGCTTCCGTCGATGCTGGCGGGTGAGCGCCGCTACCTCACTCATCTGGAGGTCATGCGGCTGGGCCTGGCGGCAGGCCGGTTGCGTCCGCTGGTGTTCACTCTCGCCTACACCGGTATCCGTATCGGTGAGGCATCGGCGCTGCGGGTGATGGACGTGGACCTGGCCAATCGACGGCTCCGCGTGACTCGTTCGGCAACTCCGGTGGCCGGCAAAGGGACCGTGGTGACGGACACGAAGAACCACAATTCGCGGTCGGTGCCGATCCCGGAAACCTTGGCGAAGGATCTCGAAAGCCTCATGGAGGGTCGCGAATTGACCGCGCAGCTGTTCGCCAGCGAGAAGGACGGCGGGCTGCTGGAGTACAACGAGTTTCGCCGGGTGTTCGATGAGGCCGCGAACTCGGCCGGACTTCGAGGGCTTGTGCCACACGGATTGCGTCACACGGCGGCATCACTCGCGATCAGCGCCGGGGCCAATATCAAGGTCGTTCAGCGGATGCTCGGCCACAAAACCGCCATGCTCACGCTCGATCTGTACGGCCATCTGTTCCCGGACGACCTGGATGTCGTCGCGGCAGGGATGGAGGCCGGTGCCAGAGCTGCTGCGGACCAATTGCGGACCGCATGACCCAAAATCCGGCTCCGACCTCCAAAAAACGTCCCTGACCATTGAGCGAGCGGCGGGAATCGAACCCGCGTAAACGGCTTTGCAGACCGTTGCCTGAACCACTCAGCCACGCCCGCGTGACTCGATGATCATGGCTCGCCGCCGCCACACGGCACACAGTTGCGCTCAGCCGGATCGCAACCGGTGACAGCGCCCGGACCGGTGGCGCGCGGCCCGGCGTCGCGGGTGACACCCGCCACCGGCGGGCGCCCACGACGCGGCTCACCGGCGAGGCGCCGTGCAATGATCGAACACATGTCTCGCCCCCGCCCGCTGCCCCTCGACCCGATCCAGGAGGCCCACCGTCAATGGGTCGGCCACGGATGGGGTGCGGTCGCCGACGGGATGGCCGCGGTGACCTCACTGGTCCGCGCCCAGCAGATCGTCATGGCGCGCGTCGACGAAGCCCTGCGCCCGACCGGCCTGACCTTCTCGCGCTACGAGTTGCTGCAACTGCTGAACTTCAGCGCGACCGGTGCGCTGCCGATGGCGGTGGCCAGTGCCCGGTTGCAGGTGCACCCGACCAGTGTCACCAATTCGGTCGACCGGCTGGAGGCGGCGGGGTTGGTGAACCGGGTACCGCATCCCAACGATCGGCGGGCCACGCTGATCGAGATCACCGATGCCGGAAGGGCTCTCGTGGCCGAGGCCACCGGTTATCTGAACGAGCGGGTGTTCGCGCGGCCCGAGCTGCCGGCCGCGCGGTTGCGGACGCTGCTGCAGTTGCTCACCGAGTTCCGGCACACCGCGGGAGACTTCGACACCGGCGAGGAACCGGCCCGCTGGGCCGAACCCTGACCGTATCCCGGCCGGCCGGCGTGGGTGCGGAAAACCAGACTTCGACCAGGGCATATCGAATGTTCGCCGGGCCGGAACGGCAGCGAAAACAGCACAGCCGGGCACCCGTTCGGCGAATTTCTCGGGGGTTCGGCTTGGCAACGACCGGCCCGCGGCGCACCATATGTTTATGGTGCTGGTTCTCGGGGTATCAGTAGGCGCCTCTGGTGCGCGTGCGGTACTCACCCATTCGGATCAACCGCACCTGCCGCCGATCGATCGATGCCATATCCCCCGCCCGGCCCGTGCCTCGGTGGCCGAACCGGCCCTCATCGCGATCCGCCGGATGTACGGCGCCGCCGACCGGCGCGACGAGTACATCACCGGAACCGCGGTGACCTGCCACAACCGGGAGCAGGCCGACGTGGTGGGTGATGCCCTCGGCACCGGCCGCGTCACCCTGGTGGACGAGCCGCTGGCGCAGTTGCGCTATCTCAGGTTCACCGAGAAACTGCCGACGACCGGGGTGGTCTCCCTGTTCGACCTGGGCTCCTCCGGTCTGACCCTCACCCAGATCGACTGCCGCACCGATACCGTACTGGCCGGGGCCCACTGCCCGGGGTTGGGCGGCGACGGCTACAACGAACTGCTGTGCGAATGGCTGGACTCCGCCGGTGTGTACACCGACGAAACGGCGGCCCGCCGGTACCGGGAAGCGCTGAGCAGCGCCCGTGTCGTGACCGCCGCCGACCCCGATACCGCCGAACGCGCGGTGATCACCCGTAGTGACCTCGCCGAACTCTGCGCGGACGCGGTGGAGTCGGCCGCCACACTGGTACACCGGGTGGCCGAGCAGACGGAGGCGGCGCCGGACGCGGTGGCCCTGCTCGGCGGGTGCGCCCGTAACCCGGCCCTGCGCACCCGCTTGACCGAACTGCTGGACCTGCCGGTGGTGTGCGATTCCGAACCGGAGTACGTCTCGGCGCGCGGCGCGCTGCTGTTCGCGGCCGAACGGCCCGCCGCCGGTATCCGCACCGCGCATATCCGGGCGGGCGGTCAGGTGGTGCCGCTGGCCCCGCCCGCGGTCGGGCGGCGCAGGGTCTACGCGGCCGCGGCGGTGACGATCGGGCTCGGCGCGACCGTGGCCGGACTGCTCACGGCCCAGAACGGGGCCGCGCAACCCACCCGGACCAATTTCGTGCCCACCGACATCCTGGACGCGCCGCCCGCGCCCTGAACCGGGCCCGCACCGCCGCCGGCGAAGCGGGCCGCGGTCTCCGGGGTGCGCTGCCGCCGGGCACCGAACCGGTCGCCTCGGGCCCCGGCCCGCGCGCCGAGAAGATCAGCGGTTGGTGAATTTCGCGGGCCGCTTGTCCACGAACGCCGCCATCCCCTCGGACTGGTCCGCGGTCGCGAACAGCGAGTGGAACACCCGCCGCTCGAACCGCAGGCCCTCGCCCAGCGTGGTCTCGAAGGACCGGTTCACCGCCTCCTTGGCGATCATGGCCACCGGCAGTGACATCGACGCGATGGTGGCACCGACCTCCAGCGCGGTGTCCAGCAGTTCGGCGGCGGGCACGATCCGCGCCACCAGGCCGGCGCGCTCGGCTTCCTCGGCATCCATATTGCGGCCGGTGAGCACCAGATCCATGGCCTTGGCCTTACCGACCGCCCGGGTCAGCCGCTGCGAACCACCGATACCGGGAATGACGCCGAGTTTGATCTCGGGCTGGCCGAACTCGGCGGTATCCGCGGCGATCAGGATGTCGCAGATCATGGCCAGCTCACAGCCGCCGCCCAACGCATAACCGGCGACCGCCGCGATGGTCGGCTTACGGAACTGGGCCAGCCGCTCCCAGCGGGCGAAATAGTCGTCCATGAACATGTCCATGTAGGACTTCGGCTGCATCTCCTTGATATCCGCGCCGGCGGCGAAGGCCCGATCGGAGCCGGTGATCACCACGGCGCCGATCTCGTCGTCGCGTTCGACCTCGTCGAGCGCGGCGATCACATCGTCGAGGACCTGCGCGTTGAGTGCGTTCAGCGCCTTGGGCCGGTTCAGTGTGATGAGGGCGACCCCATTCTTGCGCTCCAGCAGAATCGTCTCGAAGTCGGTCACGGCGCATCCTCTGGTTCGAAAGGTCATGAACATCGGTGACGATACCGCCCGCCGGACGAGCGGTATCGACACGGCTCGAGGGTGCGGCGCGACGGTTACGGCGGTGGCTACGTCCCCAGTCGGACCATGATCTCCGCCATCCGCGCCTTCGATCCAGTCACACATCGCGGCGCCGTCCATACCGACCAGTTCCGCTTCCGGACCCAGCACGTACCGGCCGTCCCCCGGGAGATCGCGTCAGACCAGACCCGCATGGATGATTCCCCGCGCCCGGAAACCCAGCCGGCCCTGGATCACTTTCAGGACCCCGGCATCCGGTCCGGACGACACGGAGGTGGGTGCCGGTCGAGGGGACCCCGCGGACATCCGGGTTCGCGCCCCCCGCGGTGAGCCCGGCCGACACCGACTGCGGATCGCGGCCCGCACCGGCTTGAACTCGAGAGCCGAGCGCGTCGAGACGATCGCGGTCGCTTCCACGGCGGGCGCGGTCGGGGGGAACAGCCAGGCCCAGGCGATCTCGATCGCCGGCCAGCACAGCGTCAGGATGACGGTGAGTTTGGTGGCCGGTAACTCGGTGCCCATATCGAACGCCGAATCGTATTGCGCCATCATGTATTCGCTACTCCCAGGAGTGTTCGCCGGTGCGCAGATCGTCGAACCGCCCACCCATCTCCTCGCGTGCCGCGCCCGCCGGATACGCGGCCATGGTCGCCTGACGCGCCTCGTCGATCTTGGCGAGCAGAGCTGTGAGCTCGTTAATCGCTTCCTCCCAGGCCCGGGCCACGTCCCAGGTCTTGTCCTCGTCCCCAGCCGGCCACGGGGCCCCGGCGATCTCCGGCCGGGCCGAGCAGGGACCCGCCGCGCTGTCACACGACAGGTCCCCGTGCCGGGCCACACCGTTTTGCCATGGGGCCGACCTACCGCTCCGCTACCGACTCGCGAGGGTCGGTGAAACGTTGCCCTCCACCGGACCGGCTATTCGGCCGGACCGGTTCCGCCGCTGCGTTCGCGTACGTCGGTGACGATGGCCGAGAAATCCCGGTCGCCCGAGGTCTCGTTGAATTCGCGATAGATTTCCGCCGCGAGCTGCCCGATCCGGCCCTCGACACCGTTGGCGCGCAAGGCTTCCACCGCCAGACCCAGGTCCTTGTTCATCAGCGCCGTGGCGAACCCCGGCTTGTAGTCGTTGTTCGCCGGGCTGGTCGGCACCGGACCCGGAACCGGGCAGTAGGTGGTGAGCGACCAACTCTGCCCCGAGGCCGTGGAGACGACATCGAAGAACGCCTGATGGCTCAGGCCCAGCTTCTCACCCAGCACCAGCGCTTCCGACAGGCCGATCATGGAGATGCCGAGGATCATGTTGTTGCAGATCTTGGCGGCCTGCCCGTTCCCGGCGGCACCGGTGTGCACCACCTTGGCGCCCATCACCTCGAGCACCGGCAGCGCCTCGGCGAAATCGGCATCCGCACCGCCCACCATGAAGGTCAGTGTTCCGGCGGCCGCACCGGAAACCCCACCGGAGACCGGCGCGTCCAGGGCCCGGTGCCCGGCCG
>NZ_JBKOOL010000190.1:0-10450 GCF_046764065.1 Nocardia sp. NPDC002869 | reverse complement strand
GACGGCCCCAACGGCCGTCGCGAAAACCATGCCGGCGATACCCCGGCGCAGTGCACTTCCGATCACTTGCCCACCCTTCTGCCCGTCGGTGCCCGGGACACCGTGCGGCGTCCCGGTTTTCTCGCGGCATCCGCCACCGAGGTGGGGACACCGCCAACCACAGGGGTTACGCCGGGTGAATCGGCTCCGACGCAACTTCACTCAGGTAGAACCGAACGAAATGATCACCGTTCCCGGTGGTCCGGAGGACCGGACTCAGCGGTATCGAGGATGATTTTGCCCGGCCCGCAGAAGGGCGACAAGCTTCTGGCAAACTTCCAGCATGTGATGAACATCACAAAAATGTTTATTGCGTTTGGGTGGCCACATCGTTCAGCGTCTTGAGGACCACATCCTTGGAGGCTGTCGGCGACTCCACGTAGACCCCCACCTGCCAGACCGGGTCACCACCCGGTTCCGCCGCGAAGAAGCGGCTGAAATCCACCGTGAACTTGCCTTCGTCATTGGCCGCGGTCTCCACGTAGGAGGTCCGGTCGTCGAACTTCCGCGCCTTGTCCGGCGCATCGAACCAGTCGGCGTTGAAACGCGCTTGCGTAGCGGCGTCACAGGTCGCTGGACATTTGCGGAGGATGAGGTTGACCTTCTGCCCCGCAGCGGAATTGCTCTCGTCCACACACCCCCACGCCTGGGCATCCGGGATCTTGTCGATCGACCCCTTCATACACCCCCAGGAACCGGGCGCCCGAAACGCGAAGGGCCAGTCCTCGAATGCCATCGTGTAGGTGCTCTCACCGGCCTGCCAGGTCGGGCCGAGCACGGCGACCGGCGCCAGTCCCTCGCGCAGCACCGGCTCGCCCGCGGAGGGCAGGGCGCTGGTGGTCGCGGTGGTGGAGGTCGCGGGCGCCGAACTCGATGACTGCACGGACCCTGTTATCTCCGCGGACGTTCCGGCCGCGGTGTTCTCCGCCGACCCCCGCGACTGCAGCGCCACCAGCCCGACGACGCCGACCAGGACCAGCACCACCACGGCGACCAGCACCGCGATCAAGGGGCCGTTGTTCTTCGGCGGCGGCCCGCCGTATCCTCCGCTCCCCGGCGGCGGCACCTCCCATGCACCCTGCTGCGGAGCGGGATGCGGGCCGTGGCCCGCGGTCTGCCCCCACTGCCCGCCCGGATCCTGGTGTCCGCCCTGAGCCGGGTACCCCTGCTGCCACTGACCCGACGGGGAACTCTTCTGTTGTCCCGCAGGGGAATGCTGCCACCACTCGTCGGGATTGTCCGAAGCCATAAGGCTTCACCCTAGTGCGCGCCACCGGCACGGTCATGGGCACGGACGCCGTCTCGCCGCTGCCGAACGCGCGCTGCCGGCCGGACCGGTGATCCGACCGGCAGCGCCGGCTCAGCCCGCCTTGACGATCCGGGCCCGCACCCCGCCGGTGAGCTCCGCGGCGTCCGGACCGGCCGGCCCGAATTCCAGCTCGACCGCCAGGATCTCCCCCGCGATCAACTCACGATGCGTGCGCGCCCAGTCCTGCCGGTCGGCCGGCACCTCCAGGGCCGCGGTGATGCGATCGGAGACATCGAGGCCGAGCGATTTCCGGGTCTCCTGCAGATCCCGGATGACATCGCGGGCCCAGCCCTCGGCCTCCAGTTCCTCGGTGACCACCGAATCCAGCACCACCAGACCCGCGTTACCGGGCAGGGCGGCGGTCGATTCCGGCTCGGCCGCCACCAGTCGCTGGGTGTACTCCTCGGGCAGCAGTTCGATCCCGGCCGCACTGACCACCCCGTCGGCGCTCTCCGACCAGTCACCCGCCTTGACCGCCTTGATCACCTTCTGCACATCCTTGCCCAGGCGAGGTCCGGCGGCACGTGCGTTGACCGCCAGCTCGAATCGGCCGTGCGCGGCGACATCGGTCGTCAGGTCGACCTTCTTGACGTTCACCTCGTCGGCGATGATATCGGCGTAGGGGGCCAGCCGCTCCGCGTCGGAAGCGGCGATCGTCACCTCCGCCAACGGCAGCCGCACCCGCAGTTTCTGCGCCTTGCGCAGGCTCAGCACAGTCGAACACACACTCCGCGCCTCATCCATCGCGGCGACCAGCTCCGGATCGTGCGGGAGGGTATCGGCGGCCGGCCAGTCCGTCAGGTGCACCGAGCGCTCACCGGTCAGACCCCGCCAGATGACCTCGGTGATCAGCGGCAGCAGCGGAGCCGCCAACCGCGTCACCACCTCGAGCACCGTATGCAGGGTGTCGACCCCGTCGCGGTCCTCGGCCCAGAATCGGGCACGCGACCGGCGCACATACCAGTTCGTCAGCGCGTCGGCGAAGGTACGCAGTTCCTCGCAGGCGCCGGCGATATCGAACTCCTCCAGCGCCGTGGTCATCACATCGCGGGTCTGCGCCAGCTTCGCCAGGATGTACCGATCCAGCGGGTTGGTGGAATCCGTCCGCCACACCCCGGGTTCGGCGGCGTACAACTGCAGGAATGTCCAGGCGTTCCACAGCGGCCGCAGCGCATGGCTCACGCCTTCGCGGATACCGCGCTCGGTGACGATGAGGTTGCCGCCCCGCAGGATCGGCGAACTCATCAGGAACCAGCGCATGGCGTCGGAGCCGTCCCGGTCGAACACCTCGTTCACATCCGGATAGTTGCGCTTGGACTTGCTCATCTTGAGCCCGTCGTCGCCGAGCACAATGCCGTGCGCGACCACGTTTTTGAACGCGGGGCTGTCGAACAATGCCGTGGACAGGACGTGCAGGTTGTAGAACCAGCCGCGGGTCTGACCGTTGTACTCGACGATGAAATCGCCGGGGAAGTGCGAGTCGAACCACTCCTTGTTCTCGAACGGGAAGTGGACCTGCGCGTACGGCATGGATCCCGATTCGAACCAGCAGTCCAGCACCTCCGGCACCCGGCGCATGGTGGACTGCCCGGTCGGGTCGTCCGGGTTGGGCCGGGTCAGCTCGTCGATCGCGGGACGGTGCAGATCCGTGGGCCGCACGCCGAAGTCGCGTTCGAGTTCGTCGAGCGAACCGTAGACATCGATCCGCGGATACGCGGGATCGTCGGACATCCACACCGGGATGGGGCTGCCCCAGTACCGGTTCCGGCTGATGTTCCAGTCGCGCGCGTTCTCGAGCCATTTGCCGAACTGCCCGTCGCGGATGTGCTCGGGCACCCAGCCGATCTGTTTGTTCAGCTCCACCATGCGCTCGCGGAACTGCGTTACCGCCACGAACCAGGAGGGCACGGCCATATAGATCAGCGGCTGCCCGGAACGCCAGCTGTGCGGATAGGAGTGGTCGACGGTCTCCTGCCGCAGCAGTTTCCCGGCGGCCTTGAGGTCTTTGATGATCACCGGATTGGCGTCGAACACCATGAGGCCCTCGTACGGCGGCACCATGGAGGTGAACTTGCCGCCCGGATCGAGCGGCTGCACCAGCTCGATACCGTTCGCGCTGCAGACGTCCATATCCTCTTCACCGAAGGCGGGCGCCATGTGCACGATGCCGGTACCGGAATCGGTGGTGACATAGTCGGCCGAGAGCACCCGGTGCGCGTTCGGATGCCCGGCGAAGAAGTCGAACGGCGGCGTATAGCGCAGATCGACCAGCGCGGCCCCGTCGTACTCCCCGAGCACCTCGGGCTGCTCACCGAGTTCCCGCGCATAGTGGCCGACCCGCTCTGCCGCGAGGACATAGCGTTTGCCGTCCGCGCCGCGCACCTGGATATACCGGAGGTCCGGATGTACCGCGACAGCGAGGTTGGACGGCAGCGTCCACGGGGTGGTGGTCCAGATCAGCGCATTGGCGCCGTCCAGGTCACGCAGCGGATGGTCCTCGGGAACCGTGAGCACCATATCCACCGTCACCGCCGGGTCCTGGCGCATCCGGTAGGCGTCGTCGAGCTTGGCCTCCTGGTTCGACAGCGGCGTCTGCTCGTACCAGCTGTAGGGCAGCACCCGGAAGCCCTGATAGATCAGGCCCTTGTCGTAGAGCGACTTGAACGCCCACATCACCGACTCCATGAAGTCGAGATCGAGTGTCTTGTAGTCGTTGTCGAAGTCGACCCAGCGGGCCTGCCGGGTCACATAATCGCGCCATTCACCGGTATAGCGGAGTACCGACGATTTGCATGCGGCATTGAATTCCGCGAGCCCCATCGAGTCGATCTGTGATTTGTCCGTGATACCGAGCTGCTTTTCCGCTTCGATTTCCGCCGGCAGCCCGTGGGTGTCCCACCCGAAACGTCGCTCGACCCGCTTACCGCGCATGGTCTGGAAACGGGGGATGACATCTTTGACATAGCCGGTCAGCAAATGACCATAATGCGGCAGACCGTTGGCAAACGGCGGTCCGTCGTAGAAGACGAACTCCTCGGCGCCGGCCCGGTTGTCGATACTGGCGCGGAAGGTTCCGTCGGCGGCCCAGGTGTCCAGCACGGCCTGTTCCAGCTCGGGGAAGGACACACCGGATCCGCCGCCGAGATCGACGCGCGGATATGCGCTGCTACTGGATTTCTCGTCCGCCATCGCGGATACACATCTCCTCGTGCCCGGCGCGCCCTGAGGCGCGGTATCTCGGCACGGGGACGATCGCGGCGCAACGGGTGCGCCGGAACCGCGGTACCACCCCGCTTGTCCGGCCCCGGCGAACCGGGTGGACCTCTCGTTACGAGCTGTGACGGGCTCACCCGTTCGGTTCTACTGAGCGTGCGCGGCATACCGAGCGCCGCGTGGCGCCGTTCTTCCGAAAGCTCCCCGGTGATGGCCGGATCGTCGCCGACTTACAGGTTTGATTCTAACCAGGACGGTCAACCACTTAGACAACCGCCCGCGAGCCGCAGCGCCCGCAACCCGGAAGGACGTTGTGGTTCTCGCCCGTTTTTCTCGTCAGCGCTTCGCGTGCTGATCCCGCGGCGGCAGTTCCTCATCGGGTGCGCGCATCGACAGCGCGCTCGCCAGCAACACCACAGCGCCGGCAACGCATACGGCGATGCAGCCCCATGCCCAGATCACCGAGCCGGTGGCCAGGGACAGGATCAGCAGAGCCAGGCCGATCGTGGCCAGCGCCAGTGTCAGGACAAGCATGATGACCCCCAGAACAGCAGGCCGGGCGCCCGTTCGCTCCCAGCGGTATCGGGCGTTTACTCGCCTTTGCCGAATGAGGCGGGAGCGAGCTGGTTGGCCCCGGTATCGAAGGAGTCACCCTCATCGACAGGCACGGCCGAACCACGGTTTTCCAGCTCTTCGAGCTGCGATTCCAGATACGACTTGAGCCGCACCCGGTACTCGCGTTCGAAGGTTTTGAGGGTCTGGATCCGGCTCTCCAGCACATTGCGCTGCTGGGTGATGGTTCCCATGATCTCGGTGTGCTTGCGCTCGGCGTCGGCCTGCAGCGCGTCGGCCTTCTCCTTGGCCTGGCGCAGCTGGCTGTCCGAGCGGGTCTGGGCGTCGCTGAGCATGGAGTCGGACTTGTGCCGCGCGTCGGCGATCATCTCGTCCGACCGCACCCGCGCGTCGTTGACCATCCGCTCGGAATTGGCCCGCGCGTTCGCCAGCAAATTCTCGGCTTCGCTCTTGGCATCGCTGGTGAGCCGATCGGCCATCTCCTGCGCCAGGCTCAGGACCTTGGCGGCCTGCATATTCGCATCGGCCGCGACGTCGGCGGCCGACGGGGCGGCCGGAACCACCGGGATCGGTGCCGACGGTGGTGCCTGGACCGGGGGTTTGATCGGTTCCGGAGGCGGGGCCTGCTGTACCGGTTTGCCCAAGCCCGGGCCGACCGGGCCCCGCACGGACTTGGCATCGGCCAATTCGGCATCGAGTTCGGCAACCCGCTGGCGAAGGTCGGCGTTCTCCTCGATCAACCGGGAAAGTTCCTGCTCCACCAGATCCAGGAAGGCATCGACTTCGTCCTCGTTGTAGCCGCGTTTCCCGATAGGCGGTTTGCTGAACGCGACGTTGTGCACATCGGCTGGGGTCAGCGGCATGGAAGGATCCCTTCGCGCGTTGGCAGATCTAGCGGCTCTGGCAGGTCTTCACGGCCCATTCTGTCACACCGGCGCTACCGGCTGTCCGAGCCGGCTCACCACCGACATAAGGATGAAGACCAGGAACAACAGAACCATAATCGACAAATCGAGCCGGATCCCGCCCAGGGAAACCGGCGGGATCAGCCGCCGCAGCAGCTTCACGGGGGGATCGGTGATGGTGAAGATCACCTCGAGGATCACAACGACCACCCCCGTGGGACGCCAGTCGCGGGCGAAGCTCCGGATGAACTCGACGATCACCCGGCTGATGAGCAACAGCCAGAAGATGAACAGTACGAAGTACAGCACCGCGAACAAGGCCACGACCTCACTCTGCCGCAAAATCGGCGCGGTGCAAAATGCCCGCGCCGATCTTGCTCGTACCACGCGGCGCCCGGCCGGGCGAGCCGCTCGCTATTTCTGGTTGTAGAAACCGGTTTCCGCGATCCGGCGACGTTCCTCGGCCGATACGTCCACATCGGCCGGGGAGAGCAGGAACACCTTGGTCGCCACCTTGTCGAACGAGCCGCGCAGGGCGAAGGCCAGCCCGGCGGCGAAGTCGACGAGGCGTTTGGCATCGGCGTTACTGAGGTCGACCAGATCCATGATCACCGGGTTGCCCTCGCGAAACCGCTCCCCGATGATCGCTGCTTCGCTGTAATCACGCGGACGCAGCGTGGTGATCTTGGACAAGGGACCTCCGTCCTCGAAGATCGCGGGACGGCGGGCGGCAACCGGTTCGGGGCGGACCCGCTCGGCCAGCCGCCGCTCCTCGGCATCGGGATCGACTGCCAGCGCTCCCCTGGTCGCGCCGCGCAGGGAGGCACCGCCGCCCGGACGATACCGGCCGGAGGCGGCGGCGTCGATCCGGGTGGGGCGGCGTGGTCCCTCGTAATCGTCGTCGTAGGCGTCGCCCGGGTAGTCGTCCCGGCGCGGCGCGGGGTAGCTGGGCTGGTAGGACGACTTGTAGGGCACGTCACGGTAGTCGGGACCGTCGTAGCGGTCCTCGGGGTACCGGTCGTAGTCCGGACGATCGTCGTAGTCGCGGGGGGCGCGGTCGGAGTAGTCACGGGGCCGGCGCCCGCCACGATCCTCGACCCCGCGCGGGGTGCGATCGTCGACGTAGTCGTCTTCGTAATCCTCGAGCGGAACCATGCCGAAGTACGCCTTGAACTTGTGCAGCGTGCTCATGACCGTGCCTCGCTATCGCTCGGCCCCGTCACGAGCACGCTCGTGGCTGCGCCCATAACTCGCTCGCTGCACTCACTCGATGACCGTGCCTCGCTATCGCTCGGCCCCGTCACGAGCACGCTCGTGGCTGCGTCGAGTACTCGCTCGCTGCGCTCGCTCATTCTGGTCGACCTTCCTTCGGCCCCGGTGGCGGCCGGGTGTTGAAGTCTTGCTCAGCCCTCGTCGTGTCCCAGCATATGTGTCGAATGTGACTGATGAGGTTTGTTTGCTACGCCGAGGTTATCGGCCGGGCACCCATGAGAGCGGTACCGACACGCACACACGTGGATCCATGGGCAATAGCTCTTTCAAGATCATCGGACATTCCGGCGGACAACTCCGTCGCCCCTGGATGGCCGGCGCGCAGCCGGGCATGCAATTCGGCCAGGCGGGCGAACTCCGCGTCCGGCTCGGCGGCCCGCGGCGGAATGGCCATAATCCCAGCCAGACGCAGTTCCGCGGTGCCCGCGATCCGATCGGCCAGGGCCGGCAGCCCGGCCGGCTCCACCCCGCCCCGCGCCGGGTCGGCGTCCAGGCTCACCTGGATCAGCACCTCCAGCGGAGTGTCCCGCTCGCCGGCATCCAGGGCGGCCGCCGTGGCCGTGGCGAGCGCGGTCGCCAGGCGTTCGCTGTCCACCGAATGCACCGCGTGGGCCCAGCGCACCACCTGGCGCGCTTTGTTCCGCTGCAGCCGGCCGACCAGATGCCAGCGCATCCCGGGATCGTCCAGCTCCGCGGCCTTGGCACCGGCCTCCTGCGGACGATTCTCCCCGAAGTCGCGGCGGCCCAGACGATACAGCGCGGCGATATCGGAGGCCGGAAAATACTTCGTCACCGGCAGCAGCCGGACCTCTCCCGGATCCCGGCCCGCAGCGACGCACGCTGCATCGATACGAGCGAGCAGACGCGCGAGATTCTCGGCCAGTTCCGCGGTACGGGAGTCGTTTCCGGCCCCGGCGCCCAGACTGTCCGGGACAGACGGTCCCGGCCGATCGGCGGAATCCGCCACCGTGCGGGTGGTTTCGGGCCCGCCGCACCCCCCGGCGCCGGCGCCGCTCATCTCCGCGTGCCGATCCGCCACGGTCTCTGCGCCGTCATCGGTCTCCCATCTCCCAGTGACCGAGCATCGGCCGTACGTCGAACATTATGCGCGAGTTGATATTTCGCGCCGACCGCGCGGTCGCGACCACAGAATGCAGCGCGCGGACCACTCGGCCTTTCACGCTGTACCCGATTCCATCCAGATGACACTGCCCAATCGTCCGGTCGGAGCGCCGCGGCGGTGGCTGAACAGTGCGGTGTCCTCGATGGTGCAGCGCGGGTCCACCGCGACCGCCGTCACACCGGCGGCGGTGAGCTGCCGCCGGATGCCCGCGCGCAGATCCAGGCCGGGGGTGCCGCGCACCGTGGTGGTGGCGCTACCGGGCAGATGCGCTTCGACATCGGCGCGCATCGCGGCGGGCACCTCGTACTGCCGGCCGCTGGCGGCCGGGCCGAGCAGCGCACTGATCCGATCGGGCCGGGCGCCGACGGCGACCATCGCCTCCAGCACCCGCGGCACGATACCGATACGCGCGCCCACCCGCCCGGCGTGCACGGCGGCCACGACCCCCGCCTCGTCGTCGGACAGCAGCAGCGGCACACAATCGGCGGACAGCACCACCAGCGCCAACCCCGGCCGAGTGGTGATCAGGGCGTCGGTGCCGGGAAACGGTTCGGTGCGGGGCCCGTCCACCGTCGCGATCGTGCGGCCGTGGATCTGTTCCATCCAGATCACGTGATCGGCGGGCAGCCCGAGCGTATCGGCGAGCCGGGCGCGGTTGCGCCGTACCGCCTCCGGATCGTCGCCGACATGGTCGCCGAGGTTGAACGAATCGTAGGGCGGCGCGGAGAAACCTCCGGCGCGCGTGGTGACGACCCGTCGAACGGTGAGTACCGGTGCCGCTGTCATGCCCCCGAGCCTAGTGGCAGTGCGAAGCGGCCCCGCCTCGTCCGGCGGCACGCGCACCCGCGACAGCGGACCGCCCGCGCACTCGGCGCGGGCGGATCACCACCGAAGACACGGCACCGGGTTCAGCGGCGCATGAAATCCGGGACGTCCACATCGTCGTCGTCATCGTCGGGCAGATCCGGCGGCGGCTGGATATGGGACCGGCTGTTGTGGGACAGTGTCGGATCCACCGGCGGACGGGTGCGTTCGGTATCGCGGTAGCTCGGGGCCGGGCCGCGCGCGATCGACGAACCGGGCTCCGACGAGCGGGTCGAGGCCGAACCGTCGGATTGGCCGCGAGCCGACCCGAGTTCGGCGGTGCGCGACTGGCCGAGTTCCGCGGTCCGCGATTGCGCCGAAATCTCCGAGGTGCGCCCGGATCCGAGCGATCCCCGTGTGGTCGCCGGATCGAACGTCCGGCGCGCGGGACCACCGCCGTCGAATCCCGCGGCGATCACGGTGACCCGCACCTCGTCGCCGAGCGAATCGTCGATGACCGTACCGAAGATGATGTTGGCCTCGATATGCGCGGCCTCCTGCACCAGCGAGGCGGCCTCGTTGATCTCGAACAGGCCCAGATCCGAACCACCGGCGATCGAGAGCAGCACTCCGTGCGCACCGTCCATGGAGGCTTCCAGCAACGGGGAATTGATCGCCGACTCGGCCGCTTTGACCGACCTGCCCTCCCCTCGGGACGAACCGATTCCCATGAGTGCGCTGCCGGCGCCCGACATCACGCTCTTGACGTCGGCGAAGTCGACGTTGATCAGGCCCGGGGTGGTGATCAGGTCGGTGATGCCCTGCACACCGTTGAGGAGTACCTCGTCGGCCGAGCGGAAGGCGTCCATGAGGCTCACCGCCGCATCGCCCAGTTGCAGCAGCCGGTCGTTGGGAATGACGATCAGGGTGTCGCAGGATTCGCGCAGCAGGTTGATACCGACCTCGGCCTGGTTGCCGCGGCGCTTCCCCTCGAAGGAGAAGGGACGGGTGACCACACCGATGGTCAGCGCACCCAGCTTGCGCGCGATACTCGCCACGACGGGCGCGCCGCCGGTACCCGTACCGCCGCCCTCGCCGGCGGTCACGAAGACCATATCGGCGCCCTTGAGTACCTCTTCGATCTCGTCCTTGTGATCCTCGGCGGCCTTCCGGCCTACCTCGGGGTCGGCGGCGGCGCCCAGCCCCCCGGTG
>NZ_JBKOOL010000189.1:0-10521 GCF_046764065.1 Nocardia sp. NPDC002869 | reverse complement strand
GGCGGGGATACCGGTGGGCCGGCCGACGGTGGTGACGAGCCCGGCGGCGCCGGCGGATGGTGGCCCGGTATCGGGACACCGGGCTCCGGCGACAACTCCGCCGGTGGCGACCGGACCGGCGGTCTCCCCGGTGGCGGCTGGACCGCTCCGGGAGGCGCCGGCCCGGGTGACAACAGTGGATACGGTCCGGGCGGCGCCGGCTCGGGTGACGACAGGGGCGGTGGTCTCGGTTCGGGCGGAGCGGAGTCGGGCGACAACAGTGGGAGTGGATACGGCCCGGCGGCTCCGGGCGGCTCCGGCGGCACGGAGAGTGGGGGCGCCGGGTCCGGTGCCGGCCCCGGCGGAACCTCCTCCGGCCATTCCGAATCCGATTCCTCCGGCTCGGGCGGAACCGGTGACTCCGGCGGGTTCGGCGGCTCGCACGGGTTCGGCGGACCTTCGGGATGGGGCGGCGGGGATTCGGATTCCGGCACCTCCGCCGGCGGTGCGGATTCCGCTGGTGGTTCGCACAGCAGCGGGTCCACGTCCAAGGGCTCGAATTCCGGCGGCGACGGTGGGTCCTCCCGCGGCGGAAACTCGCGCGGCGGGTCCTCCCGGGGCGGATCGCACCGCTGAGGCGCCGGGTCACGCCCCACCGGCCCGAGCCGTACCGGAAAACCCGGTGCAGTCCGGCATCGATTCACGGCACAATCGATGAGGTGGACATTGACGGGGGCCCACCGCAACTGATCGCGCTCGATGTGGATGGGACACTGCTGAAAACCGGCGCCCGGGTGAGCGCCCGGGTGACCGCCGCCGTGCGCGGGGCGGTCGGGTCCGGCGCGCACGTCGTGGTGAGTACCGGGCGGACGGTGATCTCGACCCGGCCGGTACTCGACGAACTCGGCCTGGTCCAGGGTCACGCCATCTGCTCCAACGGCGCCGTCCACATCGATATCGAGCAGGCCCTCCCGGTGTCGGTGCACCATTTCGATCCCGCGCCCGCGGTCACCGCGCTGCGCCGGCTGTTCCCGGACATGATCTTCACCGCCGAACGGGTCGGTGAGGGATTCTGGGCCACCGGAATGAGTCCCGGCGAGTACTACGCCGGCGGTGATTACGTGGTGGTCGACGATCTGACCCTGGGCAGCGAACCCACGCCGCGCCTGAACTGCTGGTGGCCCGGGGGCGCCCCGGAGGAGATGCACCGGCTGCTGGAAGGACTGGCATTACCGGAGATCAGCTGGGTCTACGGCGAATTCGGCCCGTGGCTCACCATTTCCCGGCACGGGATTTCCAAAGGGTGGGCGCTGGAACATCTGCGCCGCCTGCTCGATATCCCGCGCGAGGCCACCCTGGCCATCGGGGACGGTTTCAACGACCGCGAAATGTTCGCCTGGGCAGGGCATTCGGTGGCTATGGCGAACGCGCCGGTCGAACTTCACGGTCTCGTCGACGAGGTCACCGATGATGTCGCGGCCGACGGTGTGGCCGCGGTGCTGGAGCGCTGGTTCTGAACTCGGTCCCTCGGGTTCGGCCGGCGATGTGACGGTTCGGCAGGTGATCCGGGCGTCCGGCCGTGTTGTGCATCGGCCGGCCACGCACGGCGGCGGTGCGCACAGGCCCGGTAGTAGTGGGCGACCTCAGGCCGACAGTGGTAGTGCGCCCGCGAGCGCGGCGTCATAGCGGTCCCAGACGATCTCGGCGAGCGCCGGGTCCGGGCCGAGGACCTCGGCATGCGGGAGCAGCGGATCCTGGTCGCGTAGCCGGTCGGTGAGCAGGCCCGGCGCCAAGAACCACGGAGCGACGAGCACGCGGTCGGCGCCGCGGGCCCGGAGTCGTGCCGTAGCCTGCGCGAGGGAGGGTTCCGCGGTGGCGAAGCACATCTCGGTGGGATGGCCGGTACGGTCCGCGAAACGGCGGGCCAGCCGGGCGGTCCGGCGGTTCGCCGCCGCCGCGGACGAGCCGACGGCGGCCAGGGCGATACCGAGCCGTGCGGACGGGCCGTCCCAGTCGTGCCGCTCGCGCACCGCCCGCACCCGCTCGTACAACACCTCGATCAGCCGCGGGTCGGCGCCGAATACTTCGGCCTGGGTGAGCCGCAACCGCGGGTTGCGGGCGGCGGCCCCGGCCAGCAGGGCGGGCAGGTCCACGCGGGCGTGGAAGGCGCTGCCCAGCAGTAGCGGGACCACCACCGCGGCGGTTTCGCCGGTGGCCGCGACCGAGTCGAGTACCTGCCCGACCGAGGGCGCGTTCAGGTCGAGGAAGGCGAGGTGGGCCGGAGTCCCCGGGCGCGCGGTCCGCACCCGGTCCACGAGCGCGGCGACGGTGGCGGCCGACCGGGGATCCCGGCTGCCGTGCGCCACCGCCACCAATGTGGGGCTGCCCGGCATCAGGCCTCGGTTCCGACCTCGACCGCGGTGAGCACATCCCCGACCAGGCCCGCCGCCAGCGTGTTCCCGCCCGCCGGGTCGATGAGCAGGAAACTGCCGGTGTGCCGGTTGGTCCGGTAGTCGTCGGCCGCGATCGCCTCCGCGACCCGCACCGAGATCCGGCCGATATCGTTGAGCGACAGCATTTCCGGGTTCGGTTCGGCGGTCAGGCGCTGTTCGTCGAAACGTTCGGTGAGCGCGCCCACGATCGCCTGCGTAGTACGGGTACCGTGCTTGAGCAGCAGCCGGGCGCCGGGGCGCAGCGGTTTGTCACCGAGCCAGCACACGGTGGCGTCGAAGGTATCGACGAGTTCCGGCGCGTCGCCGGGTGAGGCGATGGTGTCACCGCGCGAGATATCGACCTCGTCGGTCAGCACCAGCGTGACACTGCGGCCGGCCTGGGCTACGGCCAGTTCGCCGTCGGGGGTGTCGATCCGTTCGACGGTCGTGCGGATACCGGAGGGCAGTACCACCACCTCGTCGCCGGGGGCCACCGAGCCCGCCGCGATCTGACCCGCGTAACCGCGGTAGTCCGGGTATTCCGGCGTCCGCGGCCGGATGACGTACTGGACCGGGAAGCGCAGCCCCACCGCGTGTTCGCCGGTATTGTCCGCGTCCACCGGTACCGATTCGAGGTGTTCGATCAGCGACGGGCCGCTGTAGTACGGGGTCTTGTCGGAGCGGGCGGCGATATTGTCGCCGTGCAGCGCCGACACCGGGATCTCGAGGACATCCTCGTCCGACCAGCCGAGGGTCCGGGTGAGGTGGGAGAACTCCGCGGAGATCTCCGCGAAGACCTTGGCGGCCGCGGCCTGCCGGCCCTGTTCGCTGGGCTCGTCCCCGCCGACGAGGTCGATCTTGTTCACCGCCAGTACCAGCTTGGGCACACCCAGCAGCGCCAGGACCGCCGCATGCCGCCGCGTCTGCTCGATCACGCCCTTGCGTGCGTCCACCAGCAGGATCACCAGCTGGGCGGTCGACGCGCCGGATACGGTGTTGCGGGTGTACTGCACATGACCGGGAGTGTCGGCCAGCACGAACGACCGCTGCGGGGTCGCGAAGTACCGGTAGGCGACATCGATGGTGATGCCCTGCTCACGTTCGGCCCGCAGACCGTCCACCAGCAGCGACAGGTCGGGGGTGGACAGGCCTTTGTCCACCGACGCCCGGGTCACCGCGTCGATCTGGTCGGCGAGTACGGATTTGGTGTCGTAGAGCAGGCGTCCGACCAGAGTGGACTTGCCGTCGTCGACAGAACCGGCGGTGGCCAGCCTCAGTAGGTCGGACATATCAGAAGTAACCCTCTCGTTTGCGGTCTTCCATCGCGGCTTCGGAGACCCGGTCGTCGCCACGGGTCGCGCCGCGTTCGGTCAGCCGGGAGGCGGCGACCTCGGCCAGGATGGCCTCGTTGTCGGCGGCGTCGGACAGGATGGCCCCGGTGGTGGAACCGTCGCCGACGGTCCGGTACCGCACCGAACGGGTCTCGAGTGCCTCGCCGTCGCGCGGACCACCCCAGACACCGGGGGTCATCCACATACCGTCGCGCTGGTACACCGGCCGCTGGTGCGCGTAGTAGATGGTGGCCAGTTCCACGTCCTCGCGGGCGATGTAGCGCCAGATATCGAGTTCGGTCCAGTTCGACAGCGGGAACACGCGGACGTGTTCGCCCGGCGCGTGCCGGCCGTTGTACAGGTTCCACAGCTCGGGTCGCTGGCGTTTGGGATCCCACTGGCCGAAGGCGTTGCGCAGCGAGAAGATCCGCTCCTTGGCGCGGGAGCGTTCCTCGTCGCGGCGGCCACCGCCGAAGACCGCGTCGAAACGGTGCTCGGTGATGGCGTCCAGCAGCGGCACGGTCTGCAGCGGGTTGCGGATACCGTCCGGGCGTTCGGTGAGCCGGCCGTCGGCGAGATAGTCCTCCACGCTCGCCACGTGCAGGCGCAGGCCGTATTTCTCGACCACATGGTCGCGGAACTCGAGCACCTCGGGCAGGTTGTGCCCGGTGTCCACGTGCAGCAGCGCGAACGGCAGCGGCGCCGGCCAGAAGGCCTTCAATGCCAGATGCAGCAGGACGGTGGAGTCCTTGCCGCCGGAGAACAGGATGACCGGGCGTTCGAATTCGCCCGCGACCTCACGGAAGATATGGATTGCTTCCGATTCCAGCGCGGCGAGAGTGTCGAAATCGGAGAGGCCGACGGAACGTTCGGTGGTCATGGCTTCGGTCATGAGGCGTGTAACCCGCATTCAGTCTTGGCGAGGCCGGCCCAGCGGCCGCTTCGCGGATCGGAACCCGGCTCCGGCTTCCGCGTGCACGGAGCGCAGCCGATGGACGGATATCCCTCCTCCACCAGGGGATTGACGAGAATCGAATGCTTTTCGATGTAGTCCTGCATCTCCTCGTCGGACCAGGGCGCGATCGGGTTGATCTTCACCAGCCCGAAGCCCTCGTCGAAGGAGATGAGCGGGGCGTTGGCCCGGGTGGGCGCCTCGACCCGGCGGATGCCGGTGACCCACGCGTTGTAGGGCGCCAGCGAATTGCGCAGCGGCACCACCTTGCGCAGCCGGCAGCATTCGTTGGCGTCGCGGGCGAACAGATCCTTGCCCAGCAGCGCGTCCTGTTCGGCGACCGTCTGCTCGGGGCGGGCGTTGACCACGTTCACCCCGTAGACCGCCTCCACGGCGTCCCGGGTGCCGATGGTCTCGGCGAAGTGGTAGCCGGTGTCGAGGAACAGGACGTCCACACCGGGCCGGACCTGGGCGGCCAGCTGTACCAGCACCCCGTCCTGCATATTCGAGGCGACGATATAGCCGCTGCCGAAGTTCTCGTCGGTCCAGCGCAGCAGCTCGCCGGCCGTGGCGTCCGGGCCGAGTTCGGCGGCACCGCGCTCGGCCAGCGCCCGGAGTTCATCGGCGCTCAGTTTGGTGGGCAGCTGTTTCTGCTCGGTGGTCACAGTGGGTTCTCCCGTCACAACGCTCGCGGTTTTCATCGCAGCTCGGCTTCCTCGGCGCGAACGGCCCACTGCGCGAACCGTTCCCCGCCTTCGCGGTGTTTGACGAAATTGCGGACCACACGCTCGATGTAGTCACCGAGTTCGGCGCTGGTCACCTTGTGCTGGCGCAGTTTGCGTCCGAAGGCGCTGTCCAGGCCGAGGCTGCCACCCAGATGAACCTGGAAGCCCTCCACCTGATTCCCGGCGCCGTCGTCGACCAGCTGGCCCTTGAAACCGATATCGGCGATCTGCGACCGGCCGCAGGAGTTCGGGCAGCCGTTGATATTGATGGTGATCGGGACGTCGAGTTCGGCGTTGATATCGGCCAGCCGCTGTTCCAGCTCCGGCGCCAGCACCTGGGATCGTTTGCGGGTCTCGACGAAGGACAGTTTGCAGAATTCGATCCCGCTGCAGGCCAGCAGGTTGCGCCGCCAGGCCGAGGGACGTGCCTGCAAGCCCAGCGGTTCCAACTCGGCGATCAGCTGATCGACCTTGTCGTCGGCCACATCGAGCACGATGAGCTTCTGGTAGGGCGTGAACCGGATCCGGTCCGACCCGGCGCGCTCGACCGCGTCGGAGACCGCGGTGAGGATGCTGCCCGAGACCCGTCCGGCGATGGGGGAGAAGCCGACCGCGTTGAGTCCGTTGCGCAGCCGCTGCACGCCGACGTGGTCGATGGGGCGGCTGGGCTGCTCCGGCGCCGGGCCGTCGATCAGCTTGCGCTTCAGGTACTCGTCCTCGAGCACCTGACGGAATTTCTCGATACCCCAGTCCTTGATCAGGAACTTCAGCCGCGCCTTGGTGCGCAGCCGGCGATACCCGTAGTCGCGGAACAGCGAGACGACTGCCTCCCAGACCTCCGGCACCTCGTCCAGCGGCACCCAGGCGCCCACCCGCTGGGCCAGCATGGGGTTGGTGGACAGTCCACCACCGACCCAGAGGTCCAGACCGGGTCCGTGCTCGGGATGCTCGACGCCGATGAACGCGACATCGTTGATCTCGTGCACCACGTCCTGCTGACCGGAGATGGCGGTCTTGAACTTGCGCGGCAGGTTGGAGTATTCCTTCTTGCCGATGTAGCGGCGCACGATCTCCTCGACCGCGGGCGTGGTGTCGAGAACCTCGTTCAGCGATTCCCCGGCCAGCGGTGAGCCGAGTACCACGCGCGGGCAGTCGCCGCAGGCCTCGGTGGTCTGCAGGCCCACACTTTCGATGCGCCGCCAGATCTCGGGGACGTTCTCGATCTCGATCCAGTGGTACTGCACGTTCTCCCGGTCGGAGAGGTCGGCGGTATCGCGGGCGAACTCGGTGGAAATACCGCCGAGGGTACGCAGCTGCGCGACGTTCAGCGCGCCACCGTCGCAGCGGATCCGCATCATGAAGTACTTGGCTTCGATCAGGTCGGTGTTCTCGTCGCCTGTCCAGGTGCCGTCGTATCCCTGCTCGCGCTGGGTGTAGAGACCCCACCAGCGGAAACGGCCGCGCAGATCGCCCTTGTCGATACTGTCGAAACCGTTCTTCGAGTAGATGTTCTCGATCCGGGTGCGGACGTTGAGCGGGTTGTCGTCCTTCTTGGACTGCTCGTTGGGATTGAGCGGTTCGCGATAACCGAGCGCCCACTGGCCCTCGGCACGGCGGCGCACCGGTTTGCCGGTACGGGCGCGCGTGGGCCGCTCGGCGGGGGCCTCGGGCTTCGCGGTGGGATCGGCGTCGGTGCTCGACGTCATGAAGTGGCTCCTGCTTGTGGTCGTACATCCGGGCTGAAGGCGCGAGGGACTGGCTCGCGCCCGCGGTATTGTCAGCGGGCCGAAATCCTCGAAGGGGAATCGCCGGAGATCCGGGGAGGGCGCAGCTGAGCTACCGGGCGGAACCGGGCAGACAACAGGCGCTGCAGACGCGCTTGAAGTCGACGTGGCGACGTGCCACAAGTCGTACTCCGGATGCGCGCATGCGACCTATTGTGCCATGCCGGACCCCGCGTCCCGACCGCCCTACCAGTATTTCCCGCGAACAAGCGGGAAATTCCCTGGTTCCGCGAGTCTATTTGTGACGGCCGTCATATTTTCTCTGGTGGGGGTAGCCGGGGATGCGTCCCATGGGCTGGGCGGACGCGATCCGGACCACCGGCCGGCAAACGCCTCTACGGGCGGGCGGCCGTCGCCGAGTTCACCGCCCGCGTCCTGTCCGGGGCGACCGCGCACGGCCACGCCACCTATGAAGTCGAACACATTCTGTTCCTGCGGCCCGATGTGGCCGCGGTGAAGGTGCGGCAGCGCTACTTCACCACCGCGGGCGACCTCGACAGCGAAGGCACCCCGATGTACGTCATGACCAAGGAGGACGGCCACTGGCTCCTCACCGCGAACCAGAACACCCCGATCGTCGAGGACTGATCCGCGCCCGGTCACACTGGAGGGGTGAGTCCCGCCGCCACCACCACCTCGCACACCGACGCCTCCGCTCCGGTGCTGCGGGGATTCGGCGGCGGTCCCTTCGGGATCTACGTGCACGTGCCGTTCTGCGCGACCCGCTGCGGATACTGCGATTTCAACACCTATACCGCCGGTGAACTGGGCACTTCGGCGTCCACGCAGTCCTGGTCGGAGGCGGTGCGCGCGGAACTGGCGACCGCCGCCCGGAAATTCGCCGCGCTGCCCGCCGCGACGCCCCCGGTGGCGACGGTGTTCGTGGGCGGCGGCACCCCCTCGCTTCTCGGTGGCGACGGTCTCGCGGCCGTGCTCGACGCGATCCGCGCGGAATTCGACCTCGCCCCGGACGTCGAGGTCACCACCGAATCGAATCCGGAATCGACCTCCCCGGCGTTCTTCGACAAGATCCGGGCGGCCGGGTTCACCCGTGTCTCGCTCGGGATGCAATCGGCGGCCCCGCATGTGCTGGCCGTGCTCGACCGCACCCATACGCCCGGCCGGGCGGTCGCCGCCGCCCGGGAGGCACGAGCGGCCGGATTCGACCACGTGAACCTCGACCTCATCTACGGCACCCCGGGCGAACGCGACAGCGACCTGGACGCCGGCCTGGACGCGGTACTGGACGCCGGAGTCGACCACGTGTCGGCGTATTCGCTCATCGTCGAAGACGGGACCGCCCTGGCCCGCCGGGTGCGCCGCGGCGAACTGCCCGCACCCGACGAAGACGTGTTGGCCGCCCGCTACGAGCGGATCGACGCACGACTCGAAGCCGCCGGACTCACCTGGTACGAGGTCTCGAACTGGGCTTCCGGCGACGCCGCACGCTGCCGGCACAACCTCGGTTACTGGGACGGCGGCGACTGGCTCGGCGCCGGACCGGGCGCGCACAGCCACCTCGGCGGCGTGCGCTGGTGGAATGTGAAGCATCCGGCCCGCTACGCCGACCGCGTCGCCCACGGTGGCCTGCCCGCCGCGGACTGGGAGGACCTCACC
This sequence comes from Nocardia sp. NPDC002869, assembly GCF_046764065.1. Taxonomy (NCBI): domain Bacteria; kingdom Bacillati; phylum Actinomycetota; class Actinomycetes; order Mycobacteriales; family Nocardiaceae; genus Nocardia; species Nocardia sp. NPDC002869. The sequence continues at coordinate 1,701 of NZ_JBKOOL010000189.1, read as the reverse complement.
GCCGCCGACCGGTACCTCGAACGCGTCATGCTCGCCCTGCGCCTGCGCACCGGGCTGCCGCTGACCGATCTCGACACGGACGGGAACGCCGCCGCCCGGCGCATCGCAGGCGACGGGCTGGTCACCATCGTGGACGACCGGCTGATCCTCACCGACCGCGGGCGATTGCTGGCCGACGGGGTGGTCCGGGATCTGGTCGGCTGAGCGCCGATTCCGGACGGATCATCGATCGGACGGTCGGCTGCCTGCTGTGTATCTTGTTCGAGCGGCCGCGACGCAGACCTGCATTCGGTGACGAGCACCGGGTGAATCCGTCGGGCGCAATTACACTGGGTGACGAACCCAGCGGTATGTGAGCCGGGTTCACAGGTAGCGGTGCGCCGGGCGACCACCTCGACGCGCAGCGGAGCTAGGAGGTGGGGTCGATGTCGAGCACCGAGGATCGGCGCTTCGAGGTCCTGCGAGCGATTGTCGCCGACTACGTCTCCACCAAGGAGCCCATCGGTTCGAAAACCCTGGTCGAACGGCACAATCTGGGCGTTTCCAGCGCGACGGTGCGCAACGATATGGCGGTTCTGGAAGCCGAGGGTTACATCACCCAGCCCCATACGAGTTCCGGCCGTATCCCCACCGATAAGGGCTACCGCCAGTTCGTGGACCGGATCGCCGAGGTCAAACCGCTGTCGGTCGCCGAACGCAAGGCCATCATTCAGTTCCTCGAATCGGGGGTCGACCTCGACGATGTCCTGCGCCGCGGCGTACGCCTACTCGCTCAGCTGACCCGCCAGGTCGCGGTCGTCCAGTACCCCACCGTTTCTGCGTCCACCGTGCGCCATCTGGAAGTGGTAGCCCTCAATCCGGCGCGATTGCTGCTGGTGGTGATCACCGACACCGGCCGCGTCGACCAGCGCATCGTCGAACTCGGCACGGTGGTCGACGACGAGGATCTCGCCGCGCTGCGCGGCATGCTGGGTGCGGCCATGGACGGCAAACGCCTCGCCGCGGCCTCCGCCGCCGTCGCCGAACTGCCCGAGCAGGCGCCGCCCACACTCCGTGACGTGCTGATCAAGGTTTCGACGGTCATGGTCGAGACCCTGGTCGAACATCCCGAGGAACGCCTGGTCCTGGGTGGCACCGCCAATCTCACCCGCAATGCCGGCGACTTCGGCATCCACGGCTCCCTGCGTACCGTGCTCGAGGCGCTGGAGGAGCAGGTCGTGATCCTGAAACTACTGGCCGCTGCCCAGCAGCCCGGCATGGTGACGGTACGTATCGGCGAGGAGACCCAGGTCGAGGAGATGCGCGGTACCTCCGTCGTCACCACCGGCTACGGCGCCGCGGGCGCGGTCCTCGGCGGTATGGGAGTCCTGGGCCCGACCCGGATGGACTATCCGGGCACCATCGCCTCGGTGGCGGCGGTCGCCCGCTATATCGGCGAAGTCCTCGCCGAACGGTAGTTCATCGGTCCAGTGCTCGAGTGGGGCGGATTCAGGTCCGGCTCCAGTCGGGGCGGATCGGGGTCCGTGAGCCCGGTGGCACTTCGTTACTCGAGCGGTCGGCGGCTGCGGACGAGTGCCGGCCGTCCGGAGGGAGTCGGTTCGGGTGGTCCGGCCCGCGATGGTGCTGTGTTTATTTGCGCCGCCTGCGGCGGCGCGGGGTCGAGGCCCCCTTGGTCCCGCCGTTCAGGCCTCGAGACTCGAG
>NZ_JBKOOL010000188.1:0-10569 GCF_046764065.1 Nocardia sp. NPDC002869 | reverse complement strand
CCGTCCAGCCATGGTCTCTATCGTCCCTTCCGGCCCTCACCAGGGCCAATGGGACTCTAATTCCGACTGGTCACATCTATTGGGAGCGGGTCACTCCGCACGAACGACTCCACCGCGGGCGCGGTGACACATATTGCGACAGAGAGGAATTTGGTGACCGTATCGACACTGGACCGATTGAAGCAGCACGGTCTGGAAGTGGACTCCCTCCCCGAAATCGAGGAGATCTTCCCCATCCGGCTTCGTGATCCCGGTGAATTGGCCAGGCGTACACTCGTCCTCCACGCCCTGCTCGGCATCATCTTCCATCCGGATCCGAGGGAAATCTCGGAATGGATGCGAGCGGAAGATTTTCTGCAGGAATTGACCGAGCGGGAGAAATGGGCTTTCTCGCTGACCGACCTGCCCGAAGAAGAGATGCTGTGGCAGCAATCGGCGATGCAGTCGAACTCACTGACCTGGCGAGCCGAGTCCCTGTATGTCCTGCTCTGGGCCTCGGGGAGAGTGCCAAGTCTGGTCGGTCCCGGCGAGAGAATGGACGGTTCGCTGGTCGCCGACCATCTACCGGCGCTGGGCCAGCCCTTGCAGCCGTTCATCCGGGAAGCCGGCCTGCGCCCGGGCCGGGAGATACTCACGGAACTGCACTATTACTTCTTCCTGAATCACTTCATGGAGGATGTATACGAGCAGACCGGAGAAATAGTCGGCGATCTGGATCCTATGCTTACGGCGGAACGATTCCATGCGTTGCATTGGATTACCTGCGCCGGCCAGTCGGAATGGGATGCCGACGAAGAGTAGTCCCGCACTGTGGCCCGGTCGACGACGGAGCCTGCTGCCCGGCGCCGAGAAGGAACGCCGGCGCGAAGATATCGACGGCAGTCCGCTGCTCGGCGAATCCCTGACCGGTTGCGCGCGATGTTCCACTACACGGCACCGGAGGGGCGGGCGATTCGCTCCGGCGCCGATTTCCTCGCCGTCCACCGGGTCCCGCCCTGATTCTCCGGACCCTCATGACCGGGCTGGTCGGCGCAGGAGGTGATCTGGTCCACGAGTTCGCGCAGCGGGGCCAGGAGATCGGTCAGTTCGGCACCGTTGAGCGTGTAGCACCGAAGGGTGCCACGTCGTTCCACAGTGAGCAGTCGCGCCGCCCGCAGAATCTTGAGGTGATGCGAGACAGCCGGCTGGGAGAGCCCGAGCTGCGCGGCGATCTCTCCCACGCTCGCCTCCCCGCCGGCTTTCAGCAGCAGGGCGATGATCGCCTGCCGCCGGTCGTCTCCGAGCGCGGTGAACAGTGGCTGACATTCGGTGAATGTGCCCAGCACGCTTTCCGCGGTGGGGGTCACGCCGTCTCCCGGGCGGAGAGACGATTCCGCAGCTCGCGCAGACGGGCCACCGGCACCGCCCGGGTTTCGCCTTCGGCGATCCAACCATCGAGCATCAGCCTGGTCTGATCGGCCGGGTCACCGAGCACCTTCAATGCCGAACCGGGTGGCACCCAGTACGCGATCCCCGGCGCCGGCACCTCACCGGTCAACGGCGCGGAGTAGGCGAACAGGGACGGCACCACCTGCACGATCCGCTCGGCCGGCCACACCCGCTCCAGCACCTCCCGATCGTGCAGGCCCTGCCCGATGGTGACCACGGTCGCGTCGCCGACAGCGTCTCGCAAGCCGGGCAGCCACGACCCGCGCAGCGCGGGCGAGGACACGCACAACCAGACCATGTCCCAAGACCCGTCCGGGGTCTCGGCGTGCACGCCCTCGGGACGCAGTCGCTCGGCGACCGGTCCGCCGAACCGGCGCAGCCGATACAGCGTGCGCCCGATTCCACCCCAACCGGACCGTCCGGGCTTGACCAGATAGTTCACGGCCGCCCCACCGAGCCCGAGCCGCAGCCCGAAAACCTGACCGAGCGCACCATCGCCCACCACCAGGATCCGCATCCGTTCCTCCATCCAAATATTTAAATGGAAGAATGTAATCCCGTTTTCCGTTGCTCCCGCGGAGTCGATAAGCGCCCGTGCTGCACACCACGCGAACCGGCCGCGCACCTGCCCCGTTCGGCCGCCCGGCGGCGTCCTGGCATGGGTCGGCCGGGACCCGAACGTTCGCTCGAAACGCTGGGCCCCGGCCGAGAAACGCTCCAGAACGACGGTTATGCCCGTACTGGCACTTCGACCTCCGCAGGATTACCCGAATCATCGGAATCCCCACCCCCACGCAACTTCCGGATCACCATCGCTACGACCGGCCACAACAGAATCACCGCGATGATCGCGTAAACAATTCTGGCGAACCAGGTATCGACCAGCCCGCTCAGCGCACCGTCACTGATCTGCAGCGCCCGCCGCATCTGCATCTCTGCATTCGGCCCCAGAATGACGCCGATGATCGCGGGCAGCAGGGGCAACCCGAATCTGCGCATGATGAAGCCGATTACGCCGATCACCAGCAGCAGCACCAGGTCCACCACATCGCCGGACACCGCATACGCACCGACGCTGGCGAAGAACAGAATCCCCGCGTACAGGTACGGCCGCGGGATGCGCAGCAGCTTCGCCCAGACTGGAGCCAGCGGCAGATTCAGCACCAGCAGCAGGACGGTGCCGATGAACAGGCTCGCGATGAGCGTCCACACCAGCTCCGATTCACGCTGGAACAGAAGCGGGCCCGGCTGGATGCCGTACTGCTGGAACGCCGCCAGCATGACCGCCGCGGTCGCCGTGGTCGGCAGGCCGAGGGTCAGCATGGTGGTCAGCGTGCCCGCCGCCGACGCGCTCGCGGTCGACTCCGGGCCGGCTACGCCTTCGATCGCCCCCTTGCCCCACTCGTCCTTGTGCTTGGAGAGCCGCTTCTCGGTCGCATACGACAGGAACGTCGGGATCTCCGCACCTCCCGCCGGCACCGCGCCGAACGGGAACCCGATGAAAGGCCCCCGCAACCAGGACTTCCAGGAACGGTCGAAGTCCTTGCGACTCAACCAGGCTCGGCCCACCGGAATCGCCGCACTCGGGCGGCGGCGCAGATTCGCGGCCACCCACAAAGCCTCGCCGACCGCGAAAAGCCCTACGGCGACGATGATTACGTCGATGCCGTCGGCCAGGTGCAGTGACCCGAAGGTCAGCCGCTGCTGGCCGGTGATCGGGTCCAGCCCGATCATTCCGAGTGTCAAGCCGATTCCGAGCGAAGCGAATCCGCGGACCCGCGAGCTGCCGAGCACCGAGGTGACCGCGATGAACGCCAGCAACATGATCGCGAAGTAGTCGGGTGCGCCGATATCCACCGCGAACTTCGCCACCAAGGGCGCGGTCAGCACCAACAGCGCAGTGCCTGCGATACCGCCGACGAAGTGGCCGATCGCCGCGGTCGCCAGCGCTTGCGCGCCCCGGCCCCGTTCGGCCATCGGATGACCCTCGATCGCGGTGACCACCGCGGCGGTTTCGCCGGGCGTGTTCAGCAGAATCGAGGTGGTCGACCCGCCGAACATGCCGCCGTAGTAGATACCGGCGAACATGATGAACGCACCCGTCGGCTCCACGCTGTAAGTGAGGGGCAGCAGCAACGCCACCGCCATCGCCGGCCCGATGCCGGGCAGCACACCGATCGCGGTGCCCAGCAGCACACCCACCGCGGCCAGTAGCAGATGCATCGGGGTGAGGGCAGTGCCGAAGCCCGCCATCAAATTGTTCAATGCGTCCACCTCAGAGGACTCCTTCCAAGGGCCCCCCGGGCAACGTGACGCCCAGCAGTTCGCCGAAGACCACGAAGGTCGCCAGGGCCAGCGCCACCGCGATGAGCGGGTCGCGTACCCAATGTCTGCTACCCAGCGCGAACGCCGCACCCCAGAACAGGAGCGTGCCCGCAATCGGGAACCCGACGATGTCCATCAGCAGGATGTTCGCGACGAACACCCCGACCAGCAAGGCGACGGTCCGCCATTCGGGCGGAGTGGACAGGTCCACGTCCTCGCCGCCTTCGGTGTCACCGCGGCCACCGCGCAGCACATCGACGGCCAGCACGACGGCGACGAGCACCAGCAACGCGCCGACCACCAGCGGCATCGCCATCGGCCCGACCGGGCCGCGCTGGGTGAAGCCGGTCGACATCCGCATAGCGTCGATGATCACCACGGCGCCCGCGCCGACGAGCAGGACGGAGACGACCAGTTCGGAGCGGTCGTGGAACCAGCCGGCTGCACCGGTGCGCGGTTCCGGGACGCTGCGCTCCGGCCCGCCGACGCTTGTATCCGAGCCGCCCGGCTCCGGGGCTGCCGAACTCATGCCAGCCCCAGATCCTTCAGCACCGCGCCGCACTGGTCGGTCTGCTGCTGGATGAAGGTGCCGAACTCCGCGCCGGGCAGGAACGCGTCGCCCCAGCCGTTGGCGCGGAGCGCTTCCTTCCATTCCGCGGAATCGTGCATTTTGGTGTACGCGGCGATCAGGACGTTGCGCTGTTCGTCACTGATGCCGGGCGGTGCGACCACGCCACGCCAGTTGGTGAACTCCACATCGATGCCGGCCTCTTTCAAGGTCGGCGCGGTCACGCCGTCGATACGCTCGGACCCGGTCACCGCGAGCACGCGCAGTTCACCGGCCTGGATCTGGTCCAGGTATTCGCCGACGCCGGAGACACCGAACGCGACCTTGTTGCCGAGCACCGAGGCGAGCAGCTCGCCGCCGCCGTCGAACGGGACGTAATTGACCGCCTTCGGTTCGATGCCGACGGCCTTGGCTACCAGCATCGGCGCCAGGTGATCCGGACCGCCGGGCGAGGAACCACCGCCGACCGGGACCGCGCCCGGGCTCGCCTTCCACTCCGCGATCAGCTGGTCGATCGAGGTGTACTTGGAGTCCTTGGAGACCACGATGATGTCGGGCTCGTCGATGAGCCGCGCGATCGGCGTGGTGTCGGTCAGTTCGGAGGGCGACTTGTTCGTAAACACGCTGCCCACGACGCCCAGGCCCATCTGCATGACCAGTTTGCCATTGCCCTCCTCCCCGACCAGCCGGCCCAGGCCTACAGTGCCGCCGGCGCCGGGCAGGTTGAAGACCTCGACCGAGCGTGCGATTCCGGCATCTTCCATCGCCTTCGCCGAGGTGCGGGCGGTGATGTCGTAGCCGCCTCCGGGCGAATTCGGGACCATGATCCGGATGCCTGACAGCTTGTCGGCCGAACCGCCCGCGCCATTGCAGGCGGTCAGGGCGACGGCCGCAAAGACACCGATAACGGCAGTCAGCAACTTCCGAGTTTTCACTGGAGATCCTCATCTCTCTTCGTTGAGCTGGGGGAGAGTGTGAACTGACCCATGCCGTCCTGTCTGCTTTGCGTCCACAACGTATGTTGTGGTCATAGTGTTCACGCCGAAAGCGGCCTATTTCATCTGGTCAGCGGCGACACTGTCGGTCGGCGAGTGTTACAGGAGATAGGCGTGGGCAAGAAAGGGTCACTGGCACGGCAGCTGCTTGCTCTGCAGTTGCTGATTGTGTTCGTGCTGCTCGCCGCGGTCGCCGCGGTGGTGGTCTCGCAGGTGAGCGAGACGTTCCGCAATACCGAGTCGAGGCGGATGCTCGGTATCGCCGAGGACGTCGCCGCCAACCCGAGCCTGCGGGTTTTGCTGGCCGATCCGAAACAGCATCTGCGGCTGGCGCCGTTCGCGACCTCCGCGCAGGTCGCCTCCGGCGCCGATGAGGTCGTCATCGCGCGGGCCGACGGCAAGGTACTCACCTCGCAGGACCCGTCGGAGATCAACAAGCCGCTGCGGCTCGCCGACTCCACGGTCGGCGACAGTGGGGCCTGGGTGGGCGAGATCGACGATGCGGTGGTCGCGCATGTGCCCGTGATCGGGGAGAGCGACCATCGGGTCGTCGGCTATGTCGCGGCGAAGAAAGAGCAGCCCGCAATCTGGCAGATTCTCACCGAATCCTTCCCCGGGCTGCTCAGCCTGCTCGGGGTCGCCACCGCGGTCGGGGTCGCCGGATCGCTGTCGCTGTCCTGGCGGGTGAAGGGGCAGACCTTCGGGCTGGAGCCCGCCGAGATCGCGGCGCTCGTCGAACATCGCGAGGCCATGTTGCACGGCGTCCACGAGGGGGTGGTCGGTTTGGACCAGCAGTACCGGGTCACCCTCGTCAACGATCAAGCCAAGGAACTACTGACGCTGGGTGATGCGGTCGGACGCAGCGTGTACGAGCTCGGGCTCAATGAACGCCTGCTCGACGTGTTCACCGGCAAAGCCGAGGGCAGCAACCTGATCGGCCTGCGCCGCGGCAAAGTACTGGTAATGAACCGGACTCCGATCCAGTGGAATCAACGCACGCTCGGAACCGTTGTGACACTGCGCGATCGGACCGAACTGGTGCGGTTGCAGGATATGCTCACCGAAAACCGCCATACCGCAGATACTTTGCGCGCCCAGGCACACGAGTTCAGCAACCGGCTGCACACCATTGCCGGGTTGATCGAACTCGGTGAGTACGACGAGGTCGCTCAGTACATCACGCGGGTCAGCGCCAGCCGCGATCAATGGCAGGCCGAGGTGACCGCGCGAATCGCCGATCCCGCAGTCGCCGCCCTACTCATCGCGAGGTCGAGCCTGGCCGCAGAACAGAATGTGGGATTGCGGCTTTCGTCTACCAGCTTGTTGCCGGAGCTGGACGCCGGACTTTCCGGCGACATCGTCACCGTGGTCGGGAATCTGGTCGAAAACGCCCTCGACGCGCTGTCCGGCCCCGGCTGGATCGAAGTCGACCTCCGGGTGCTGGATTCCGCTGTGCACGTAGTGGTTCGGGATTCCGGCCCCGGCGTTGCCCCCGAACTCGCAAGCGAGGTCTTCCGCCACGGCTTCACCACCAAAGCCGCCGCCGGCGGTCAGCGCGGGCTCGGCCTCGCCATCACCCGTCAGGCCTGCGTCCAGCGCGGCGGCACCGTCTCGGTACACAACGCCGACGGCGCGGTCTTCACCGCGACCCTGCCCATGGAGGTTCACAGATGATCCGGGTCCTGGTCGTCGACGACGACTTCATGGTCGCCAAGGTACACAGCGGTTACGTCAGCAGGACACCGGGCTTCACTGTCGCAGGCGTCGCCCGCACCGGCGCCGAAGCCCTCCGCCTGATCGGCGACCTGCAACCCGACCTGATCCTACTCGACATCTATCTCCCCGACCTGGACGGTCTCACCGTCCTGCGCGGCATCCGCGAAACCGCCGAAGCCACCGATGTGATCGTCATCAGCGCCGCCGACGATGTCAACACCATCCGCACCGCCATGCGTGGCGGCGTCCTGCACTACCTCATCAAACCCTTCACCTACGGCGCTCTCTACGACCAACTCCAGCACTTCGCTTCCCTGCACACCAGACTCGGCGAGCTCTCCCGTGCCGCCCAATCCGACGTCGACCAAGTCTTCGCCGGCCGCCCCCGCACCGCCCTCGCCCTCCCCAAGGGCATGACCGCCCAAACCGCCCTCCTCGTCGAAAATGTTTTGCGCGCAAGCGATTCCGACCTCTCCGCCCAGGAATGCGCCGACGCCACCGCGCTATCCCGCGTCAGCGCGCGCCGGTACCTGGAACATTTCACCGAAACCGGCAGCGCGCAGGTGCGGTTGCGATACGGCGGAACCGGCCGCCCCGAACGCCGCTACCGCTGGGTTGGCACCTGATGGAACCCACCGACACCGAACGCGATCCCCACGGTCGATCCACCGGCACGGCGGTCAGGCCCCTGGTGCCGGTACACGCTCCCCGGCGGAAGCCGGCGGCGGCCACCAGAGCATCGCAGATCATCGGATCGTCCGCTCCGCGAAGTACGCACAGGCCCGCAGACAGCGCCTCGAGTAGTTCGAGCGCTCCGACATGATCCCCGATCCCCGCGAGGATCTCGGCGAGGCCGCGGCGCATTTCGAGGGCCAGTTCACCTTTCAGAAGACTGCGGCCAGGCACACCAGGACAGTCACGACGAGAACCGCGGCTCCGACCAGGCAGAACAACCACTCCGCACCGCTGCTATAGCCCTCGATCACCATGCGCTCCGGACGGCCCGGGTCGTAGTGCACCAGGACTTGTCTCCCGGGCCGGAAGTCGGCGATCCAGGCCTTCCCGATGACTGCGCGCTGTTCGACTGTCCGCCCATCGGCACTCACCCACCGAACCACCGGGTGGTACAGGGTGCCGCTGCGGCCTGAGCTCGTCGCCAGCCCGACGACCTGGCCATACGCCTTCGCCCCCGAGCGCTTCAGCGCCCGGCTACGGCGAATCATCACCAGACCGATGACGAAGAAGCACGAACCCAGACCGGCGGGAATCAGCGCGAACAACCACTCGACCGTCATGACTTCTCCCCGCTGTGTTCTCCCTGGACGCACCTGTGCCGGTGTCTGAAGGTGTCCGCGGTGAAGCCCTGATGGCCCAGAGAACAGCCGACCGAATACTGGTGACCCCGGATGGAGCCGTAGTAGATGCCTTGGGATTCGGCGTCGTACTCGGGGTCCTCGATCCAGCGGTAGTCGGCTTCCCACCGGTCGACGGCGACGATGTCGAGAGGCCCGTCGAGGAGTTCGGGATGTGGGGTTTCGAAGGCGTAGGCGACGAGATAGTTGGTGCGGATGATCAGTTCGCCGTCGTCGTCGAGGACCGCGGTCATGGCGCCGGTCACCCGGGGAGCCACCGGCAGCAGCGGGTCGCCGGTGGCGATCTTCACCCACCAGGTGTCAGCTTCGTTGCCCGGCCGCAGCTCGGGCCGGATCGTTTCGGCCTGATGCGGGGCCGTCTGGTCGTCTCCGGACTGAACGGATCCGGCGGCAGCTGATACATCTGCATACCGATGCCCGCGGCGGCTTCGGCGGCCCGTCGGAGCCGCCGAAGACCGGTCCAGGGCGTTCATTCAGCTGTGGTGGATCGAGACGACGGTATGCAGGTGTGGGTCGAATTGCTCGGCGATCTGCGCCGCCTCGCGCATATGCTCCTGCGCGGCAGGGTGTTCGAGCATGGCGTGGAAGTCCTCGGCCGTGCGCCATTGGGCGTAGTTGACCACCCGCTCGCCGTCGAGGCTGGCGTGGATGTTGGCGGCAACGAACCCGGGCCGGTGCTGGATCACTTCCTCGGTGGCCCGTACCAGTAGCTCCACGAGCTCCTGTTGACGGTTCGCAGCGACAGTGAAGACGTTGATCAACGTCACGACCGGCGCATCGACCGAAATCGTCGTCGTAGCCGGCATGGTCATGACCGTCGGCCCCTCACGCGCCGGGATCCGCACCCGCTGGCGCCGAGGATGCCTTGCAGAAACGACAACGCCGCACTGCCGGAACTCGTTTCGGCCACCGCTGCAGCCCCTGCTGCAACCGGCGGCTGCGCCGAAGCCGTAGCGGGTGGCGCGCACAGCAGCGGCGTCGCGACAACGCCCGCCAACACTCGCACTGGGGTCATGAGAAGCCTTCCTCGAATCGGGATCAGAGTCGGAGCGATCAACGGAGAGATGGCGGGACCGGCGTGGTCGTCGCCAGCGTCGGGGTCGGGGTGGTCGAGACCATGCGGGCCGGTAGATCCGGGATATGGTCCTCGTCCACGCAGCCGCACAGCATCAGCGCGAGACCCGTGGTAACGGTCAGCGCCAGTATCGCCAGGCCCTTTGTTCGCTGCGGGCAGGTCATCGGGTGATGTAGCCGGTGTACGGGCCACCGACGCAGATGCGCCCTTCGAGGTGGCCACCGGTGTCCAGGCACACCTGGGCATCGATCACCGAGTGATCGCCCTCGTATTCCTCCTCACCCGCGGCCGGCCCACTCAACACCGCCGACACCAAGGCAGCACCGACCGCCACCGCCGCCGAACGCTTTACGAGTCTCATACACCCTCCCCATCACCGACCGGCGCTGCCGAGTCGGTCATCGAACGATACACAGGCGAACATCATCGTTGATAGATGTTCGGCTCGTCCAGGGCTGTCATGCCCCCTTTCCGGGGCTTGCAACCGTGAGGCCGGCGCCGTCGGCGCGGGGATGCCCGGGGAAGGATCGAGTGGAACGTCCGCGTCTCGCGGCGGGTCTTATGGATGTGCACGTCGGGGCGGACTTCCGGCGGCACCCACGAAATTGTGGGCAGGCAACGCTATTTCCCGAGGCGGTGCGCGATACGATCCTGGGAACATGAATATCGGGGACAGGCCCGGATATACCGCGCAGTGGGACACCGGCCAGTAGCACCGTGGAGGACAATTCGTCGTCGGTGATACCCGCGCATGCCCACAGGTCACGAAGCGCGGCGGTGCCGGTGGGGCGCTCCCGGTCGTACAGAATCGTCAGCGCGCGGACGACCATCGTATGCAGCCGGTTGCCTTCGTCGAGGGCGTGCGGATCACGCACCGTCGATTCGGCGAATACCAGAGTCGGGACGTAGGCGACCGCGGAAAGATGCATTGTGATCGAACACCGTCGAGTGAGCCGTCGCCGCGGAAGCGGCGCAGCCTCATCCGAGCCGATCAGCTGCGTGTCTGTCCGGGGCAGTCGCCCCGGACCACCCCGCGGTGGCCGGCGGGGATGACCGACCGATCTCGCCGCCGGGCTTCGTGCCCGGTCG
>NZ_JBKOOL010000187.1:0-10639 GCF_046764065.1 Nocardia sp. NPDC002869 | reverse complement strand
GGTGGGGGCGGTGTGCCGTAGTGCGGCGGCGGCGCGTCTGCGCCGCCGCTCTTGAACCTATATAGCTAAATTCGGCAACAACCCTGGGAACAGGCGGGGTTAGCGCGAAAGTGAGTGCTACGGGGGCTATCTATCCGCCGACAGTGCACCAATCAGTTCGGCCATGTCGGTGATGAGCGCTGCGGGCTTCAGGGCGCGGAATCGCTCGATCTTCTGGGGCCGGTTGGCGTACGCGATGGCAGCCACCCGGGCGGCGTGTGCGGCGTCGATGTCAGAGACCGAATCGCCGATGAATGTGGCCGAAGCAGGGGAAACGTCGAGCTCGGACAACGCCCAGTTGAGTAGATGCGGGTCCGGCTTGAGCTGGGTGAAGTTGGCCGGCGTTCGGCTGAATATGCCGGTCACATAGTCGCGCAGACCATGCGCCGACAGGTACGCATCTACTGCCGGCACAGAGTTGTTGCTGACAACGGCGACCGTCCGTCCTGAATTGGTGAGTTCGCGAATCAACGGCTCTGTCGGGCCGGTCGGCTTGGCGTACTTCACGGCCTCGAGTTCGAGTTCTGTCAATCGGTGCTCTACAGCCGCGCCAGCTTCCGGGCCAAGGGTGCTGGCATACCGGAGCACGTCGAACGGGTCACGGCTATTCGAGACATCCGGCGGCAGGGGTGAACCGACATACGGCCCAAGGGCTACCGCTACGTCACGGTCTGGAATTCCAGAGAAGACAGCGCATATCGGACCGTCGAAATCGAACAGGACGCATGAGCGCTCGTCGAGTAACCGGGTCAGCGTGATCATGGACGGTAGTCCCGGGCGACCGAGTTCCACATGCTGTCGAACCACGCCTTCGACTGCTCCACGAACTGGCTCTCGTTCGAGTCGAGGTCGGAGTCCTGGGAGTGGTGGAAGAGTGTCGCGTCCTTGCCGGCCAAGTCCCAGATGGCCTGAGGTTCCCCGGCTAACTCCAATTTGTGCTCGTACACAGGGTAGAAGCCGAAGAATGATCGTTCACCGTTGAGTATGTAGAGCTTGAACAGCGGAACGACCGGGATGGTTCGCACTTGCGCTGTGGCACTCGCGACGAGTCCAAGCGTTCCGAGCTCTTGAACCGCGTCGAATATGCCCATGGCGTGGCGTTCGGTGATCCGGCCCATGCGCTGGCGAAATGGCGGGCTGTCACTCAGGTCGTCGGCGTTCGCCGGCAATGACCAGGGCACGGAGGTGTCCGGGACCAGTAATCGGATTGTCAGTGATTCTGGCCGTAGACGACCCTCGCGGATGCGGTCGAGTGGCTCCGTGATTGCGCCGTGAAGGGTCTCGCCCGAGAAACCGGCAAAGTCGATCGTCACCGAGTTTGCCTCGAACGCACGTTCGATATGTGGGCGTAGGCCGACAGGGCGTTCGGTGCGTTCCCGGACGAACACGCCGCTTCCCTTGCGGGAAATGACCAGGCCCTCATTGCGGAGGATGCGAATGGCCTGTTCGACGGTAGCCTTCGCCACCCCGTACCGCTCGACAAGTTGTGGACCGGAAGGCAATTTCTCGCCGGGCGCGAGCTTCCTTGTCAGGATTGCAGCCCGCAAAACGTTTGCGATCTGCTGCGACGGGGGCCGGGGATCGTCGGGGTCGATGGCGTCCATAACTCCAGCGTAAGCGATTTACCTAGGGATGCCGGGAACTGGTTGACGTACCTAGGGAGGTAGGCTAGGCTGAAAGATACCTAGGGAGACTAGGTGGCATTCGGTGGCACTGGAGGGATCGATATGCAGGCTCTGAAAATCTCGTCAACGGACCTTCGCCCTTCTCGGTTGAACGCGGCGGGGTGGTGCATCAATTGCCTTGGCCGGCATTGTGAGAGCGCGCGGTGCATCGCCTGGTTCGCGGGGGCGGTGTGGGAGACCTGCGGTCAGTGCGGCGGTACCGAGTACGTGAACGGTCACCTGGACCCGATGACGGCGGCGGATCGGTGCGACTGCACCCAGGGCCTGATCGAATCGGAGAGCTCCGAAACGCTGTCCGAGGTCGTGGAGCTGGACCGGGTGCGGCCGGTGGAGCCGGTGAAGTCTTCGATGCTGGCCTATGGCCCGGTGGGTCCGGTGGTGTATGAGTCCTGGCCTGCTGGTGGCGGTGCTCCGGTGCGGTGGATGGGGCGTTGATCATGACTGTCGCACTGGATGTTCAGGACATGACGGTGGATGTCGACGGCACAGGGTGGGTGGTGACCTATCCGTTCGGTGAGCCGCGTAACGGTGCCTCGGGATTGGTACCGCGTTCGGTGTCTCGGGTTCCGGCGTGGGACTACCACCGGGCAGCACAGGAAACACCGGTCCGGGATCGCTCGGCGGTTGAGGCGGCGAAGGCCAACCCGACCGACCGAATGGCGGGCCTGCGCGCGTATGGGCTGTGCCAGTGACGGCGGCTGTCACGGACCTCGACGGGGCTCCTGGTGATTCGGGGGCTCCGGTTCGGCAGACAGCAGCTGCGCGTCGTAGTCTCCCGGATTTCCGGGATGTCGCCCAGTCGCTGGCCGAAGAGGAACACATTTGTGCGCGGCCGATTCCGATGCGCGGGTTCGACCACGACGCCGGCACCATGACCTATGTCGGTGCCCCGTGCAAGTCGACGGTGGCCTCGGTGTGCCCGGCGTGCGCGGACAAGGCCCGGTTTCTGCGGATCACCCAGTCCCGCGAGGGCTGGCACCTGACCCAGGAACCCGAACTGACCAAAAGCAAGCCGACCGAGCATCAAACCGCGTTGCTGGCGGCCCGGTCGGATCTGTTCGAGACCTACCAGCAGGCCAAGGCCGATGGTGATCAGGACATGATGTTCGGGATTCGGGAAGTCGTCGCGGACCTGGATGCGGAGATGAAAGAGTCCGGGTTCCGTGGGCGACTCCCCGATTTCGACTCTGAACCCAAAGCCCGGCGTGCCCGCTCCACTCGCCGCCGGCAAGACGTTCCGAACCTGCCCCGGCTCAAGGTCGAGAAAACCACCATCGGCCGGACCTATGCCGGGCATCAGCCGTCGCTGTTCGTCACGCTGACGATGCCGTCCTACGGGGCCATCCACCGCGACGGTGCCGTGAACGATAAGGGCGAAACGGTCGGTGATGGCTCCCCGGTCGATCCGGAGTCCTACGACTACCGGCGTGCTGCGCGTGATGTCGTGCACTTCTCGGCGTTGTTCGACCGGTGGGTCCAGAACTTGCGGCGGGCGGTCGGCTGGAACGTCCAGTACTACGCGACCGTGGAACCTCAGAAGCGGGGTGCCCCACACTTGCACATCCTGATCCGGGGCACCGTGTCCCGCGAGATCATTCGCCAGGTCACCGCGGCTACCTACCATCAGGTGTGGTGGCCCCCGCATGACCGGGACAGCGAGGTCTACCCCGCACAGGTCGTGCCGATCTGGGACCCGGTCAAGATGACGTTCACCGACCCGGACACCGGTGCATCGCTGCTGGCCTTCGATGACGTGCAAGACCTCCTCGACGACGTGGAAGATCTGGAGCCGGCGCATGTGGTGCGGTTCGGGGATCGGATGGACCGTTCCGCTATCAAGGGCATGGTTCCGGGTCCGAAGGCCGACCGCACCATCGGCTATGTCACCAAGTATTTGACCAAGTCGATAGCCGAAGTCCTGGACACCGATTCCGACCGGACTCGCCGGCATTACGACCGGCTGCATCAGGAGCTCCAGCACACCCCGTGCTCGAAGCGGTGCCCGGTCTGGCTGCGCTACGGCATCGTCCCCGAAGGCGCGACCGAGAAGACCATCCCGGGCCGCTGCCGCAGCAAGGCTCATCGCCGGGACACCCTCGGCCTGCCCGGACGCCGTGTCCTGGTCTCGCGGCAGTGGTCGAACAAGACTCTCCCGGATCACAAGGCCGATCGCGCGGAATTCGTTCGGCAACTCCTGGCCTCGGTTGGGATCGTCAAACGCGATGCCCCGAACCTGAAACTGTCGGTGGTCAAACCCGGCGACAAGTCGGCACCACCCCGGGATCACCTGATCATGATGGCCGTCGCGCAACGCAAGGTCTGGCGCGCGGAATACACCCGTGCCCTGCTTGAAGCGGGCCCACCAGCACTCCAAGAACATTCGGCAATCCCAGTGGCGGTATGAGAAAGGGCAGAAAATGCAGGTGATCAATAGTCGTGGGGCGGTTGCCTCTCCGGCGACATACACCGTCGATGAGGTGGCGGCGTTGCTCGGGATATCGCGGGGTATGGCCTACGCGTTCGTCAATGACGGGGTGATTCCGGCGAAGCGGATCGGTCGGCGGTGGGTGGTTGCTCGCGCGGCGTTCCATGTCTGGCTGAACGAGTCGGACAACCTTCCGAAGGCGGGCTGACGATGGGGTTCATCGATCAGACACCGGGCGGCAAGTGGAAAGCGTTCTGGCGGGAGCCCTCCGGGTCTCAGCGCTCCAAGACCTTCCGGACGAAGAAGGAGGCAACTACCTTCCTCGCGCAGGTGGAGGTGTCCAAGTCCAACGGTGCCTACGTATCGCCGCATGCTGGTCGGACCCTGCTCGGGGACCACGCCCGGGTGTGGATGAAGTCGTGGAACAACGAGCGGACCACCAAGGCGCGTGACGAGTCGATCATGCGGACACACATCCTCCCGAAGTGGGGGAATTGGCAGCTCGGCAAGGTCGATCACCTGTCGGTTCAGACGTGGCTGACCGAGCTATCGGCGGTGCGTTCGCGGGCTACCGTGGCCGAGTGCAAGCGGATGCTGACGGGTGTGATGCAGTCGGCAGTCAGAAACCGGCTGTTGGGCAGTGATCCGACCGTGGGTGTGCGCCTGCCCAAGCGTCGGGTGCGTGATACCGATGAGCGGTTCCTCACTCGGGAAGAGGTTCGGCAACTGCTTCTCCCGGCGGTCCGGCCTGATCGGTATCGCGTGTTCGTCGCGACAGCTGCGTTCGCTGGGCTCAGGTGGGGTGAGGTGGCCGGGCTCTGTGGTGATGCGGTGGACCTGGATGCCGGGGTTATTCGTGTGATCCGCACCGTTACCGAGGTGGCCGGCAATGTCGAGTTCAAGCCGTTTCCCAAGTCGCGAGCTGGCCGGCGGAATGTGCCTATCCCGCGGTGGCTGGTCGATGAGCTCCGGGACTACACGCGTGCGTATCCGCAAGGCGAACAGGGCCTGATCTTCACCAACGAGGTTGGTGGGCCGCTGCGTCGAACCCTGTTCCGGGCGCGGGTGTGGCGTCCTGCCCTCGTTCGGGCCGGTCTGCTCGGTGAGGTCGCCGAAGTGGACGGCAAGTACGAAGCAATCTGGATGAACAGCAATGGTGAGGTCGAATCGGAAGTGTTCGGCAAGTACGAACAGGCCGTGAAGATGGTTGCTCGGAACGAAGCGGGCGGTGTCCGGTTCCATGATCTGCGCGATATGTTCGGGACCTGGCTGGCCGATGACGGGTTGCCTCCGCACAAGCTCGCGGTGGTGATCGGCCATGAGAATGCGACGACCACCATGCAGTACTACATACGCCGGACCGAGGATCATGACGCGGTTCGCCGGTCGCTCGGTGATGACGATGACGACGACAACGACGAGTAGCCGTTCCCGCCCGCCGCTGCCTTTTCGCTGCCTACAGCGGGTGATCTGGTGGTGAATTGAGGTACCGAACGAGAAAGGCACCTGACCGGATAACCCTGGTCAGGTGCCTTATCGTGTCTCGACCAACACGAGTCGGGGTGGCGGGATTTGAACCCACGACCTCTTCGTCCCGAACGAAGCGCGCTACCAAGCTGCGCCACACCCCGTGAAGCGGACCTGCGATAGCTTACATCAGGTCCGGTCCGGAAAAGAAACCGACTGTTCAGGGCCTATTTTCCGGTAGCCGCGCGGACTACCGGGCGACTGCCCGCGATGCCGACACCCCGTGACCGGAATCGGCGACGGGCTGTGTGGGCGGGACGGCGACGAGGGTGAGCAATGTGGCCTCGGGCCGGCAGCAGAAGCGGTACGGCGCCCAGGGGGAGGTACCGATTCCGGCGGAGACGTGCAGCCGGGTGTGCGCACCCCATTTGGACGGACCCTTGACTCGCGACCGGTCGATCTCGCAATTGGTGACCAGGGCGCCGTACCCGGGCAGGCAGAGCTGGCCGCCATGGGTGTGCCCGGCCAGGATCAGGTCGTAGCCGTCATCGGCGAAGCGGTCCAGGACCCGCGGCTCCGGGGAGTGCGTCAGGCCGATACGGAGATCGGCGAGCGGGTTCGGGGCGCCGGCGATGGTGTCGTAGCGATCGCGCTGCAGATGCGGATCGTCGACACCCGCGCTGGCGATGCGGATACCGCCGACCTCGATATCGCGGCGGGTGTGCGTCAGGTCCAGCCAGCCGCGCTCGGTGAACGCCGCGCGCAGATCCTTCCAGGGCAGCGGGGCGCCGTGCACTCGTTTGTGGTTCTTGTCGAAATACTTCAGCGGGTTCTTGGGGACCGGTGCGAAGTAGTCGTTGCTGCCGAACACGAACAGGCCCGGCCGGGAGAGCAGTCCACCCAGCGACTGGACCACCGCGGGCACGGCCTTCTGATGCGACAGGTTGTCGCCGGTGTTGATCACCAGGTCGGGCTCGAGCCGGTCGAGCTCGCGCAACCACTGCTGTTTGAGCTTCTGCCCGGGCGTCATGTGCAAATCGCTGATGTGCAATACCCGCAGCGGCGCCGAGCCCGGCCGTAGCACCGGCATCGTGGCTTCGCGCAGAACAAAGGCATTGCGTTCGATCAATGAGGCATAGCCGACTCCGGCCGCCGCGGCTCCGGCGGCGCCGAATACGGTTCGGCGAAGGACCGACGTCGAGATCACGGGCATTTGCCCAGCATAGGTGACCAGGTCGCTGGGCGCGCAGCGTGTTGAGCCACAGTTTCGGCCACATAGCGGGCAGATGACACAGCCCCGCGGCCGAGGACACGCCTGTGGCCTCGGGAAACGACCGATCTGCCCGGGAGCGAACACGCCCGGCCCAGCGGGTTATCCGGTGGGCGTGGCGGGGTGCAGCGGCTACCGTTCTGACCATGTCGGAACTGAAATCGAGGCTGCGCGCCGATATGACCGCTGCGATGAAGGCGAAGGATTCGCTGCGGCTGAACACCCTGCGGATGCTGCTGGCCGCCATCCAGACGAGCGAGGTCGCGGGGAAGGAAGCCCGCGAACTGTCCGACGCCGAGGTGGTGGCGGTGCTCACCAAGGAGTCGAAGAAACGCAACGAATCGGCCGAGATCTACACCCAGGCGGGCCGTGGTGAGCTGGCGGCCAACGAACACGCCGAGGCCCGCATCATCGACGAGTATCTGCCCACCCAGTTGACCGACGCCGAGGTCGCCGACCTGGCCGATACCGCGATCGCCCAGGTGGCCGAGGAGCTCGGCGAACGGCCCGGGATGCGGCAGATGGGCCAGGTCATGAAGGTGGCCTCCGGGCTGGCGGCCGGCAAGGCCGACGGCTCCCGGATCTCGGCGGCGGTGAAGGCGCGGCTGTAGAGCCGCGCCCGCCCCGCCGGGGTCAGCGGGGGATGGGCACCGGAATGGGGATCGGCGGCAGGAACGGCGGCAGCGGCAACCCGGGGGCGTTCGGGGTGGTCGCGGCCGGCCGGCCCGGCGGCGGTGGTTCGCGGACGGTGCCGTCGCTGAGGTAGATCGTCACCTGCGAGCCGGGGATCGCCGACCCGTTCGGCGTCGATCCGGTGACCGTGCCCTTGGGCGCCGAACCCGGTGAGGTCACCGAGGTGACCTTGAAACCGGCGCCGGTCAGGGCCCCGGTCGCTTCGCCCGCGGTCATCCCGACCACATCGGGCACCTGTGCGTTCTCCGCGCCGCGGACGTATTTCTCGTCGACCGGCGGCAGGGCCGGCGGCGGGAAGTTGCCCACCACCGGCTTGACGGCGCCGAACCAGGTCCGGGCGGGCTCGTTACCGCCGAACAGGCCGTTGGCGTCGCTGGCCGGGCAGTTGCGCAGCGGGAAGGAACAGATCTCGCCGGGGGTCGGGCTGTCGCCGTAGATGTAGACCGAGCCCGCGAGCGAGTTGGTGAAGCCCACGAAGGCCGAGGACCGGTGGCTTTCGGTGGTGCCGGTCTTGGCCGAGACGGGCAGGTTCCAGCCGGTGTTCCCGGCGGCCGCCGAGGCGGTACCGCCGCCGGCGGAGTCCTTGCCCATGGCGTTGGCGAGGGTATTCGCCAAACCCGGCTCGACGACCTGTTCACAGGCCTGTTCGGTGAGCGGAACCGGCTTGCCATAGCGGTCGATCACTTCCGCGATGGGCGAGGGCGGGCACCAGGTTCCGCCGGAAGCGATGGTCGCGGCGACATTGGACAGTTCCAGCGGATTGACCGCGAGGGGACCGAGGGTGAACGAGCCGAGATTCTGGCCCTTGATCATGTCGGCGAGGCTCTGGTTGTCGTCGTGGCCGGAGGTGCCGGGATCGGTGTAGGAGCGCAGGCCCAGCCGGACGGCCATATCCACGGTCGGGGTCACGCCGACGGCCTGGATGAGTTTCACGAAGGCCGTGTTCGGCGAGGTGGCCAGCGCCTCGGTCACCGACATCGGGGACCGGTAGTTGCCCGCGTTCTCGACGCAGTACGTCTCGGGTGGGCAACCGGGGGCGCCGCCGTTACCCATGCCGCGGGCATCGAACCGGGACGGCACATCGAGCTGGGCGTTGGTGCCCATACCTTTCTCCATCGCCGCGGCGGTGGTGAAGAGCTTGAACACCGAACCCGCGCCGTCGCCGACCATCGTGTAGGGCTGGCCGAGCAGGGTTTCGTGCGCATCCCGGTTCAGGCCGTAGGTGCGACTGCTCGCCATCGCGAGCAGCGGGTGTTTGTCCTTGCCGGGCCCGATGAGTGACATGAGCGAGGCGATGTTCTCCAGATGGGGGTCGGCGTTCGCGTTGACCGATCGTTTCACCGAATCCTGGACGGCGGGGTCCAGAGTGGTGCGGATCAGGTAGCCGCCCTTTTCGATCTGTTCCTTGCTGAGCCCGGCCTCGGCCAGGTACTGCAGGGCGTAGTCGCAGAAGAATCCGCGGTCGCCCGCGGCGATACAACCCCGGGGCAGGCCCTTCGGTTCGGGCAGCACACCCAGCGGCTGCGATTTCGCCGCGTGGAACTCCGCGGCGCGGCTGGGGATGTTCTGCATCAGGGTGTCCAGCACGGTATTGCGGCGCGCGGTGACCCCCTCGGGATTGGTGTAGGGGTTCAGCTTGGAGCTGGACTGCACCATTCCGGCCAGCATCGCCGACTGGGCGATGTTCAGGTCCTTGGCGTCGATACCGAAGTAGGTCTGGGCGGCGTCCTGGATGCCGTAGGAGGAATTACCGAACGGGACGAGGTTCAGGTAGCGGGTGAGGACTTCGTCCTTGGTGAGCTCCTTGTCCAGGGTCAGCGCCATGCGGATCTCGCGGATCTTGCGCGCGGGTGTGGTCTCGATGGCGGCCCGGCGTTCGGCGTCGGTCTTGGCGACCACGAGCAGGTTGAAGTTCTTGACGTACTGCTGGTCGATGGTCGAGGCGCCCTGCTGGACCTCTCCGCTGCTGGTGTTGGTCAGGAAGGCGCGGATGGTGCCCTGCCAGTCGACACCGTGGTGGTCGGCGAAGCGCTTGTCCTCGATGGAGACGATGGCCAGCTTCATATCGTTGGAGATCTGGTCGCTGGGCACTTCGAACCGGCGCTGCTCGTAGAGCCAGGCGATGGGATTGCCGGCCGCGTCCACCATGGTGGACACGGCGGGGACGGTTCCCTCGACCAGTTCCGCGGACACGTTGTCGACGGCGTCGGCGGCGCGATTCGAGACGAATCCGAAACCTCCGGCGACCGGGAACAACAATCCGGCTACGAGCACGGAGGCGAGTACACAGCTGCCCGCCAGCTTGAGGAGCGCACGTGTGATCGGCACAGCACCAGCGTAGAGGGTCACCGTTCGGGGTTCGTGACGTGTGGACGCCGGGTGTTGGCTTCGCTGATCAGCGTATTGAGCGGGGAGTATCGCGCAGGGCGCTTGACGTGCGTTTACGGGGCGGAAGGCAGGTGGCGCCGACCGGGTCGCAGGCACGGACGTACCAAAAAGTCATCACTCGGTCTTGCGCAATGGGCATACCTTTACCTAGATTGAGAGCTCAGTGTGATAGAGCTAACACTCAATGTGGAATGTGGTGCACTGCGCAGCGGGGCTCGGGTTGCTGCGTAGTGGACGCGATTCCGGAGCGCCGTGACCCGGTGTTCGGACTGGCAAAGGGGCACACCAAATGCACATGACAACCCCCGTCGCTCGATTGGACGTAGAGCAGGCCGAAGCAAGGATCGCCTGGGTGGCCCAGGCCCGATGCAAGGAAGTGGATCCCGATCAACTGTTCGTACGCGGCGCGGCCCAGCGCAAGGCGGCGACGATCTGCCGGCACTGCCCGGTCCTGATGGAGTGCGGGGCGGACGCACTGGACAACAGGGTCGAGTTCGGGGTGTGGGGTGGTATGACCGAGCGGCAGCGGCGGGCGCTGCTCAAACAGCATCCCGAGGTGACGTCGTGGTCGGACTTCTTCCACGCGCAGCGTCAGCACCAGGTGGCTATGTAAACCCAAATCCCTATTGGACTACCGACCGCCGGGCACTCGAGATTTCGAGTGCCCGGCGG
>NZ_JBKOOL010000186.1:0-10653 GCF_046764065.1 Nocardia sp. NPDC002869 | reverse complement strand
GTGGGCTGCGACATCAACTGAATACCGATGACAACGCTCGGACTCTGAAACCGGGTGGTCGCACTATCGGGGACCGGTCACAAGCTCCGGCGATGCTCCGCGGTCCGCATAGGCATCTACATACCGCTCCAGACATCGAATGCCGACGCAACCCCATGCGTCGAGTTTTACGAGACACCTCAAAGGGTTGAGGCCCGTCTCGCCCCTTGGCCGAAGGTGCTCAAAGGTCGCCCTCTATGGACGGCCCACCGCACATCGCATGAGCCGCAGGCGCGAGTCTCGAGGCCGAAACGGCGAGACCAAGGGGGCCTCAACCCCGCGCGCGCCAGCGCGCCAAAAACACAGTAACGTCGAACACATGCACGACAGCGATCTGGCTCAGCCGTTCATCGCCCAGTTGCGCGCCCAGGTTCGGCACGGACTCACCGCTTCCCAGCAGTATCTGGCGGCCGCAGTGTACTTCGATATCCAACGGTTACCACAATTGGCCGGTCATTGTTATGTGCGTTCCGAGCAGCATCGCGGACATGCGCTGCGAATTGTGCAGTATCTGATCGACCGGGATCTGGAGATCACGATCGGGGGTTTGGCGGAAGTGCGGCAGACTTTCGAATCGCCGCGCGCGGCAATAGCTTTCCTCCTGGCCAGGGAGGAGACGACCATCGACCAGGTGACCGAGTTGGCGCATTTGGCCAGGGAATGGTCCGACTATCTGGGGGAGCAATTCATGAGTTGGTTGCTCGAATGCCAACAACAAGAGGTGGCCGGTATGTCTACACTATTGGCTGTGACGGATCGTGCGGCCGGAAACCTTCTCGACGTGGAGGAGTTCGTGGCCCGGGAGCTGCGTTCGTCGGTTCCTGTGGTGAATCAGTCCGTGCCGAAAATTGCTGGAGCGCGCCGTAATCGATAAGGCAACACTATCCTCAATTCCATAAGGCAACACTATCCTCAATAAGGCTGCACTTGGATGACAGCCTTACTTTCCGGCGTTAATGTCAAGGCATGTCCAATCATCCGGAGAGTCCCCGCAGCAAATTCCATGGCCTCCTGCACGACCAAATTCGACACGAGTTCAATGCCGAGCACCAGTACATCGCCATCGCGGTGTGGTACGACAATGCCGACCTTCCGCAGCTCGCCAAGCGCTTCTACGCGCAGGCCGTGGAGGAACGGAATCACGCGATGATGATCGTCCAGTACTTCTTGGATCGGGACATCAGTGTCGACCTCACGGGCATCGATGCGGCGAAATCGCATTTCGAGAACGCCCGGGAGCCGATCGCCATGGCGCTCGATCAGGAGAAGACCGTCACGGATCAGATGGTCCAGCTGGCCAGTACGGCCCGCGAGGAGGGCGACTATCTGGGCGAGCAGTTCATGCAGTGGTTCCTCAAGGAGCAGGTGGAGGAAGTGGCGAAGATGACCACCCTGCTCACCGTCGCCGACCGGGCGGGTTCGAACCTGTTCGATCTGGAGGAGTTCATCGCGCGTGAGATGAGCGATGACCCGTCGAAACTCTCCGGTGCGCCGTCGGCCGCCGGAGGCCATGTCTGATCGGTAACGGTCCGCGTCCACCCGCCGATCAGTTTCCGTGAGTACGGAACTGCGGCGGGCTGATGTCGGCCCCGGGTGATGATTGGAGCATCGGCCGTCCCGGCCCACTGCGCCGAGGTCGGGCGGCCGATGCTCCGTTACGTCAGCCGGCGCCGGGTCGTTGTGTCGGCTGACGTTGTGTCGCCGGGGGGTTCCAGAAACGGCG
This sequence comes from Nocardia sp. NPDC002869, assembly GCF_046764065.1. Lineage (NCBI taxonomy): Bacteria > Bacillati > Actinomycetota > Actinomycetes > Mycobacteriales > Nocardiaceae > Nocardia > Nocardia sp. NPDC002869. The sequence goes on along the minus strand of NZ_JBKOOL010000186.1, from coordinate 8,891 downwards.
ACCTCTGAAACCTAGCCGAGATCGCCGCCGGAAAGAAGAGTTTTTCTAAAAATATTCCGGTTTATTCAGCGGAGGGTGACCTGCCGTGACCGGAGCCCGTCCCGAGAGCGCCGTTGCTCCGAGGTCAGGGGGGTTTCCACCGTCAGCGCGTCGGTCAGTCGGGCCCCGAACTCCGCTGCCGGGGAGCGCCATTCGCTCACATGCCGGTCCGGGTCGAGGTCGAACACCGGCACCAGCAGGCCATGGGTGCGGAAAGACCCCGCGAACCGCGAGCCCTCCCCGAGGTGCAATCCGCCCGCGGCGTGCAACCGGGCCAGTGCCAGCATCAGGTCGTCTTCGGATTCCGGTCGTACCCAGCGCAGGTGGGCTTTGTCCCCGGCGTCGACCCACCAGGGGGCCCCGATCGCGTCCGCTCCGAGATCCAGCCGATCCGAAGGCATGATGGCCTGTTTCGCCTGTTCGATGGTCGCGGCGATCTGCGGATCGGGCTGTACGCCCTCGGGCACCCACCAGTCGAAATCCTGGTGCACGGTCAATTCGAGCGCGGCGTCGGCCACCAGCACATCGGCCAGCGTGGGCCCGCCGGGCGCGGCGTGCGCCACGGCCAGCGAATCGCCCGGATCTGCCGACTGGGTCCACAGGATGGAGGCGGCGATATCGGCGGCCGGATCCGAACTCGGCGTCTGCACCTGCACACCGACGTAACCGGTGGGCGCATCCCCGGCCCGCACCAGCGCGGACACCGCGCCCGGCAGCACAGTCGCCAGCACCACGGCACGTTCGGCGGCGACGCCGTCGGCCAACTTCAGCTCGGCAGTCGCCGACGGCACGAACTCCCGCAGCGCGACCAGATCGCATTCGGCGGCCAAGCCCTGGAACGGCCGGGCCACGGCCTGTTCGTTCTCCTGCAACGCCGCCCGGCGTTCGGCCAGACGCTGGGCCCGGTGGCCGCCGGGTTTCGGACTATTGCGTTTGCTCTTACCCACGGCTGGTCAAACTACACGGCACCACGCCGGATCAGCCGCAGGCCACACCCTTCAACTGTTGGCCAGCACGGCTTTCGCACGACCGGGATGATTGGTCGCCACCCAGCTCACCCCGAGGTCCGCGCACAACTGCATATCGTCGGGTTCGTCGACCGTCCAGCAGTAGGTGGCCCGGCCCGCCGCAGCCGCCTTGTCGACCAGATCCGGGTGTTCGCGCAGGGTTTTCACCGACGGACCCACCGCGGTCGCCCCGACGGTCGTCGCCGCACTGCCACCCAGGTAGCGCGACGATTCGCCCAGCAGCACAGTGGGCAACAGCGGCGCCGCGCGGCGGATCCGCCAGACCGCGGTGGCAGCGAACGACATCACCACCGCACGGGAATGGGCCGCCGAGGCCGGGGTGGCGATCCCGAAGCGCTGCAATTCCGCCAGCACCTTGCTCTCCACCAGAGAGCCGTACCGGACCGGGTGTTTGGTCTCGATGAACAGTTTCGTCGGCCGGCTGCGCCAATCCAGCACCAGCCCGATCAGCTCACTGAGGGTGAGGACCCCGGCCCGGGCGCCGTCACCGAAATCGAGATCCTTCAGTTCGGCCAGCGTCAGCTCGCTGACCAGGCCGCTGCCGCTGGAGGTGCGGTCCACCGTGCGGTCGTGCACGCACACCAGATGTCCGTCGCGGGTGAGCCGCACGTCACATTCCACCCCGTCGGCGCCCTCTTCCAAGGCCAGTTCATAGGCCGCCAGGGTGTGCTCGGGGCGCGCCGCCGAGGCACCTCGGTGCGCGACCACGAACGGCGCACGGCCGTTCTGAACCGACTGGTCAGTGCCCTCGCTCACTTGGCCACAACCTCCTGTGGTGCTCGGTCGGCGCCGTCGGGGGAATCGGCGCTGTCGGCGTCCGCCGCGGTGCTCACCGTAGCGCTCGTCCCCGGGTGCACCGGTTCGATCAACGGTGTCGCCGGGTCGACGGCGATCACCCAGCGTTGGGCGAGCCGGCTGCGACCGCGCAGATCACGGCCCTCCAGCGTGCGCACAACCCACAGCGTCAGCACCGCCACTGCGGCGGCCACCGCGTCGGTGAATGCGGTGAAGAGCACACCGTCGGCCTTCGCCTGCAGCGAGTCCGCGGTCCGCCAGTACAGCGCCGCGACGGTGACCAGCCCGCCGAACACCCAGGCCGCCCACCAGACGCGGATCGCGATTCGGGCCCGCGGGTCGGTACGGCCGGACACCACCTCGGTGAGGAACACCCCGGGCCAGACCAGATTGACGACCGGAATCAGACAGCCCAGCGCGAGCATGCGCGGCGAGCGGGGGTCGCGGCGACCGGCCGCCGCGAAGGCAGCGCGCCGGGCTTCGATCAGCCACCCGAGCGTGGCCAGCGCGGCGACGAGGGCCATGATCAGCGCGAACAGCGCCGCGGTGTTCACCAGGGCGTCGGAGAACCACAGTAGCGGCGGCTCGATGAGGCGGGTGCGGTTGCGCAGCAGGATCAGGTAGCGCACCGATTCGGCCACGGCGGATACCGCGAACAGTACGGCCGTGGCGAAGAGGGCGGCGTGCGTCCAGCGGGTCAGTGTGCTGAGCGGACGGGGGTGGTGCCGGTCCGCTTCCCGCTCCGGGGCGGGCCGATCCCGCAGACCCCAGCGCGGGATCTCCGTGTAGTGCGGGGTCCCCGCGCTCGGACGGCCGGTGGCCGCGCCCCGGGACGGGTGCCCGGCCCGGCCGGGCCGGCGGGCGACCCAGCGGTAGTTACGCCGTTCCGGCGGGGCATCGATCGGCCCCGGCGAGAGGAGTACCCCGCGGCAGCGCGGGCACCAGTGCATCGGCGGACCCTGCACCGCCCAGCGTGTACCGCAGCGGGCACATGGCTGCACCACCGTACTCACCGCGCACCTCGCTTTTCGTCAGTAGATCTTCGCGGGCTCGTCACCCTCGGCGGTCAGTGGGCGACCGGTCTGCTGCCAGGCCACCATCCCGCCTGCCACGTTCACCGCTTCGTACCCCACATTCGCGAGGAACTTCACGGCCTCCAGCGAACGACCGCCCTGCCGGCAGACCACGTACAGATCGGCGTCGGGATCCAGTTCGCCGTAGCGTGCGGGCACATCGGCGAGCGGGATGTGCACGGCGCCGGGTGCGTGGCCGAGCTGCCATTCGTCGTCTTCGCGCACATCGAGCAGGACGGCGGCAGCCGCCTCCCCGGGCGGATGGTCGAATTCAGTGGGTACGGCCTCGACCGGTACCGACGGGACTCCGAAGCTCGTCACCCCCTTGATCCTGCCATAACCACCTCCGAGGCTGCCCGGCTCTCGCGGGAGCGGTCGCCCGGGCAGTACCTGCGCGCCCGGAGCCGAGAGGCCGGGCGTCGCGCACGCCGACACGCCGAACGATGCGACATATTCGCCGACTGCCACCCATCCTCTCGAAACCCACCCCACGACGGTCCGACGCCGACAGGTTTTCATGAGTTATGCGCATAACCCACCACGAAAGAATCTGGTATCAGCTACTATTCAGCGCACCAATATCCCAGATAGCTCGCCGGATGCCCTGTGACCTGCGATAACGGTGCAACCGTACGGTCGATCCGGTACTCCCCTCCAAAAATCCCGGAGCGACCGCCCGGCCACTCGATCGGGTCACGCGCCGTTGCGTGACCCGATACCGAGTTGGACGCGGGGAACCCCGGATCGGTTCCACCGGAACCGGAAATCGGCGAAATCCCCTGTTCCCGGCCATGACCTCGGTAACCTGTCGCCATGACATCAACCAGGGGGTTACTCGACGGATTGGACGCGGCCGGCCTCGACAAGGCGCTGTCGGAGGCCGGATGTCTGGGATTGGAAATAGATTCCGAGGCCCAACGACTGGAGCTCGACCTAGAGGTGTTGAGCCTACCGGAGCAAATCCCCGGCATATCGGCAGAACACCCGGAATCGGGTAACGGTTGCCGGCGGGTGCGGCTGGTGTTCAAGGGAGTCACCAGGATTGCCGCATCGTTGCGGATACAGCGGTGGGACCACCTGGAACCGCGGGTTCTGCCGCTGGAGCTGCCGGGACTACCCGCTGCCGTCGCGAGCTTCGGCGGTAGCCGCCTGCACGGCTGGGAATTCGTCGATCTGGACGACAGCGGCTGGACCCTGTGGAGCGAGTTGCTCAGTTTCGACACCACCATCGACACCGGGATCGCCCGGCACGTGCTGGAGTTCTCCCAGGAGGAGGGCATCGATCCGCGGGCCCTCGATATCCGGGTGTGGTTCGACACCGTCACCGCACAGACGACCGGCGGCCGGCCCGTTCCGCTGCCGGAGCTGGTCGCCGGGTCCGAACGCTGGTGGGTCGCACATGCCAAAGGTGATCCCCGGGCCACCCATCCCGGTATCGCCCCCCCGCTGTAGCACCGGGTCCCCGCGCTGTCCGAGCTGCGTATCGGCCGGACACCGTGCCATGCGGCGCCGGAGCAACAGCGGACGGGCGCGACGCTTCGCCGCGGGGCTCGGCGGCGGGCACGAGATTCGACCTCGTACCGCTCCGGAACCGGTTTCACCGGGCCGCGTGGCATGGGCCCATTCGATCTCGCATGGTCGGTTGTGACCCGATGTGGAATGGTGGGGCGTCGGGGCGAGTTGGACCGATCGGGTGTACGAATGGTCGGGAGCATCCCGTACAGGACGCACTCGACCCGACAAGGAAGGGACATTCGTGGCTGAGTACACGCTGCCAGATCTGGATTACGACTACGGCGCCCTGGAGCCGCATATCTCCGGGCAGATCAACGAGATTCACCACTCCAAGCACCACGCGACCTATGTCGCCGGAGTGAACACCGCGCTGGAGAAGCTCGAAGCCGCGCGCGAAGCCGATGATCACGGCGCCATCTTCTTGCACGAGAAGAACCTCGCCTTCCACCTCGGTGGCCATGTCAACCACTCCATCTGGTGGAAGAACCTCTCCCCCAACGGTGGCGACAAGCCGACCGGCGAGCTGGCTGCTGCCATCGACGACCAGTTCGGCTCCTTCGACAAGTTCCGGGCGCAGTTCACCGCTGCCGCCAACGGACTGCAGGGTTCGGGCTGGGCGGTGCTCGGTTACGACACCCTGGGCCGGAAGCTGCTGACCTTCCAGCTCTACGACCAGCAGGCCAATGTGCCGCTCGGCATCATTCCGCTGCTGCAGGTCGATATGTGGGAGCACGCCTTCTACCTGCAGTACAAGAACGTCAAGGCCGACTATGTGAAGGCCTTCTGGAACGTGGTCAACTGGGCCGACGTCCAGGAGCGTTTCGCCAAGGCCACCAGCCAGGCGCAGGGCCTCATCTTCGGCTGAGCGACCATTTCGTGAAAGACCCGCGGGCTGCCGAGTCCGCGGGTCTTTTGCCTTTTCTGCCCGAATTGGCACTCTCTGGTACTTGTGTGCCAGATACCTTCTGCGCGATCCTCTTCTTCCACGACAGTTCGAGGACGGGCAAAGCCGCCCCCGGTTATGCACGGGAGGCCTCATGCGCAGCAACAGTCCGATCGGCGTCACGCCGTTCCACGCCGGTGGCACGCTGCGCGGGTTCGTCATCTCCGGACGCTGGCCCGACACCACCAAGGAGTGGTCGCAGCTGCTGGTACTCGCCGTACGGGTGGCGTCCCTGCCCGGCCTGCTGACCACCTCCACCGTTTTCGGAGTCCGTGAGGAGCTACCCGACGAGCCGGAGCCGGATACCGTCGGCCTGGTGATCGCCGAGGGACCGGTCGTCGGCGAGGACGGGGTGCGGCCCGGCCGATTCGCCGAGCACATTCCGCCCGCCCTGTTCATGCTGCACCCGCCCGCGGAGACCACTCCGTCCCTGCCGGAGTGCACCGGCGCCGCCTCCGGGTGCGTCCTGCTGCCGGGCCTGCCCCATCTGGGGCTCGAACACCGCGCGGCCTGGGCCGAGGCGGAGGCGGACGGGACCGTCACCTCACTGGTGAGCCGGGTCGGCCTGGACCCGATCAGCGACCCCGATACCGCCGTGCTGGCCATGCTGCTGGCCGCCTGAGCCGAGTACCGAACCCGGGCACAGTGCCGGGCCCACGTCGATGCCGCCTCCGCCCACTTCCCGGCGAGACGACGATCCGCTGGTTACGGCAGTTTCGCCAAGATCTCCGAAAGCCTGTCCATGACGGCTTGCTGACCGCCACGCAGCTCCCGAACATCGCCACGCAACTCCTGGACGCCCCCACGCAGCTCCTGGACATCGCCACGCAGCTCCTGGACATCGCCACGCAACTCCTGGACATCGCCACGCAGCTTCGTCTGCCCGGCCTCGAGCCGGGCCTGGCCGGTCCGGAGATCCTGGACATCCGCGTGCAGACTGCCGAGTTCGCCCAGGACCGCATTGTGATTACTGTCGACCCGAGCGCGCAGGGCCCGGACCGATTCCGGCTCCCGGTCCCGCTCGTTGATGATCTGCACGACTTGGGCCTCGAGGACAGCGAGGCGGTTCTCGATCGACATCTGGAGTGGTCCTCTCGTTGGTCGGTAGTTTACCGATCGACCGGTTCCGTCAGGCGTCCGTCCGGTCTCGCGGCATCGTTTCTTTCGGTGATCCGGCTGTTCAGCGGCCGGGGGTACTTCCACGGCTCATAGGACGCTTCCGTCCCGGTGTGGTTGTCGCGGACCACACATGCCGCGGTTCAGGACTTGCGATCTGGTTGCTGTAGCGATGCCATCAATCCGTTCCGGATGACCGGACAACGGTTATCAGGGCCCCCTAACTATGTCGCTACCTTAACCAAACTTATTGCCAGAAGCCATCTTTCGCCGTTGCGTAATTGCGACACCGGAGTGGGTGCGGTAGAGTTGCCGACAGCGAAGGGGAGTAGCCCCCAATCACGCGGTCGACATACTGACCCGCCGCACGTCGGTGGGTCCGGTCGTGTGAACCGGTCCTCCGGTGGGCGAGACCTTCGGCCGTACAGCAATTTCGTTGTCGGCCGGAGGCGAACCCGTTTCCGGCCGGCGGATCGGGAGCATTCGTCAGATGATCGCCACCGTCGGACTCGCCATCGGCATCGTTTTCCTGGCCGAATTGGGTGACAAGTCCCAGCTCATGGCCCTGACGTTCGCCCTGCGCTACCGCTGGTGGGTGGTGCTGGGTGGGATCGCCACCGCCACCGCCGCGGTGCACGTCATTTCGGTCGCCATCGGGCATTTCCTGGGCGCGGCCCTGCCCACTACCGCCATTGCCGCAGTGGCATCGATCACATTCCTCGCCGTGGGTCTGTGGACGCTGCGCGAGTTGATCAGTGGTGCGGACGACGACGAGGAACCGGCCCCGTCACGGTTCGCCACCACGGCGCCCTTCCTGGTCGTGCTCTCGGCCTTCCTGCTGGCCGAACTCGGTGACCGCACCATGTTCGCCACCGCGGCGCTGGCCACCGACAACAACTGGGCGGCGGTCTGGCTGGGTTCGACGATCGGCATGGTCGCCGCCGATGCCCTCGCCATCGCCGCGGGCATCCTGGTGGGCAAGCACCTGCCCGAACGCGCCATCGGCTTCGGGTCGGGGTTGCTCTTCCTGTTCATCGGGGCGCTCACCGGCATAAACACCACATTCCCGGAACTCGCGCTCGCCGGTGCGGCCGGTATCGCTCTGCTCGTACCGGCGGTGGCAGCCCTGGCGCTCTGGCTGCTACGGGCGCGCCGCGCGGCCGCGGACCGGCTCGCCGCCGAGGCCGCCGCCACCGAGATCTCGCAGCGCCGGGCCTAGTACTCCAGCCGCACTTGGTTACATTGTGCGGTAATGTCTTTCGGCGTGTCGATCGATGAGGACCTGGCTGCGTGGGTGGCCGGGCTGGATGATCTGTTTGCGCTGGTTGCGGGACGTTTCTATCGGGCGGAGCCGCGGTTGCGGGCGCGGATGTATGTGCGGGGACTGTTGGCGCCGTTGGCGGGGAAGAATGGCTGGACGCTTGCCGAAGCGGCCGGGGACCTGACCCCTGATGGGATGCAGCGGCTGTTGAACAAAGCCGCGTGGGACGCGGACGGGGTGCGTGATGATGTGTGCGCCTATGCGGTCGAGCATCTCGGTGATCCCGACGGAGTGTTGATCGTCGATGAAACCGGGTTCCTCAAAAAGGGTGTGAAATCTGCTGGGGTGCAACGGCAATACTCGGGCACCGCAGGCCGGATCGAGAACAGCCAGCTGGGTGTCTTCTGCGCCTACGCCACCAGCAAAGGCCGCACACTGATCGATCGGGAATTGTATCTGCCGAAGTCGTGGACCGAGGACCGTGACCGCTGCCGGGAGGCGAACGTGCCCGATAACGTGGAGTTCGCCACAAAGGGGACCCTCGCCAAGAAAATGCTCGCCCGAGCCCTGGACGCCGGGGTCCCGGCCCGCTGGGTCACCGCAGACGAGGCCTACGGCGGCGACTACAAGTTCCGGACCTGGCTCGAAACCCGCCACATCGGGTACGTGGTGGCAGTGCCACGCAGCCAGACCATCCCGATCACCAAGGGTTGTACCCGCGCCGACCACCTCGTCGCGCAAGCACCCTCGGAGGCGTGGAAGCGTCTGAGCTGTGGTGACGGCGCGAAGGGACCGCGGATGTTCGACTGGGCGGTGGCTTCGCTGCCGGTCTACGAGTGGACCACCGCCGCAGGCTGGAGCCGCTGGCTACTCGCACGCCGGGCTCTGACCCCGAACAGTAAAGGCGAACTCGAGATCGCCTACTACATGTGTTACGCACCCACCGGCACCAGCGACGACACCCTCATCCGGGTCGCCGGCACCCGCTGGGCCATCGAGGACTGCTTCCAGACCGCGAAAACCGACATCGGCCTCGACCACTACCAGGTCCGCCGCTACGACGCCTGGTACCGCCACATCACCCTCGCCATGCTCGCCCACACCTACCTCGCCGTCACCGC
>NZ_JBKOOL010000185.1:0-10669 GCF_046764065.1 Nocardia sp. NPDC002869 | reverse complement strand
GTGTTTTACATTTGATCTCCGGCCGCACCCGGTGCGATACTCGCACCGGGTCCGGCTGAATCCGGCGGCCCGTCCGCCGGCAGCTCCATGAACGAGGCGAGGACGGTATGAACGTGACGGCACCAGCGGATCCGGCCGACGGCGCGGGCGAAGCGGCCGCGGAGCAGGCCACCATCGACCCCCGGCAGTTCCGCAATATCCTGGGGCAGTTCTGCACCGGCATCACGGTCATCACCACGCTCACCGACGACGAAACCCCCATCGGTTTCGCCTGCCAGTCCTTCGCCGCCCTCTCCCTCGAACCACCCCTGGTGCTGTTCTGCCCGACCAAGGGTTCGCGGTCCTGGGCCGCCATCGAGGCCAACGGCCGATTCTGCGTGAACGTACTCGCCGAGGAACAGCAACCGGTCTGCGCGAAATTCGGCTCACGCGAACCGGACAAGTTCGCCGGAACCGACTGGCACACCTCCGAGCTCGGCCTGCCCCGGCTGGACAACTCCCTGGCCACCATCGAATGCCGGGTGGACAGTGTGGTCGACGGCGGCGACCACTTCATCGTCATCGGCCGCGTGCTGGCCATGTCGGAGACCCCCGCCGCCACCAACGGCCGCCCGCTGCTGTTCTACCGGGGCCAGTACACCGCCATCGAACCGGAGAAGACCACCCCGGCCCCCTGGCGCGCCGACCTCGACCACTTCCTCACCACCACGACCCTGGACACCTGGTTGTAGGCGGCCGAATGATATCAACCTCGGGCGTATGCGATATCATCTGAGGTGTTCCGATATCAGGAGGTGATACGCCCATGGCACGAACTGTCATCGACGTAGACGACGAAAAGTTGGCCGCAGCGGCCGAGATTTTCGGAACGACGACCAAGGTCGCGACTGTGAATGCTGCCCTCGAGGACGCGATCAAGCGCCGCCGGCGACAATCCTTCCTCGACTGGATCGGTGCAGGCGGCCTCCCGGACCTGACCGGTCCAGTCGATCCGCCGGCCGGCCAGGGTGCGGCCTGAAGGTGCCCACCCGATACCTCATCGACAAGTCGGCGTTCGCTCGCTACCCGAAGCCGGCTGTCCGCGCGGTTATCGACCCGCTGCACAATGCCGGTCTCCTGGCCATCTGCGGGGCGGTCGAGCTGGAGATATTGCACTCGGCCCGGTCGAAGACCGACGCCCAGCGGATTCGCGAGGAATTGCGTGGTTTCGACTGGTTACCGACCCCCGACGAAGCCTGGGATCGCGCTGTCGAGATCCAGGGCCTGCTGATAGAGGGCGGAAACTGGCGCGCACTGTCGGTCGCCGACCTCATCATTGCCGCCGTCGCCGAACGGCACCACACCACCGTGCTGCACTACGACGGCGACTACGACATGATCGCTGCGGTCACGGGACAACCTACGCGATGGGTAGCCCGGCCGGGCACAGCAGATTGACCAGGCTTGATGGCGCCAACCTATATACGTACATCAGTATCGGACAAGCTGCAGCAGTTCGGGCCGGCTCGCCATCGACCGCCATTGCCGGGCCGGGTCGGCGACGAGACGGCGGGTGGTCAGGTCCAGTAGCCCGCTGACGTGCGTCACCGTCGCGGCGACCTCCCCGTCCGGGCGGGTGAGGACGTGCTCGACCCGGTAGGTCTTGCCGGTCCCCCACACCCAGTCGCAGGTGATGTCGACAAAGTCGCCGCCGCGCAGCTCCCGCTGGAAACGCAGGACCGTCTCCAGGTTCACCGGGCCGAAGCCGGCCGCGATCATCTCCGCCACCGAAATGCCCGCCGCCTGTACACATGCGAACCGGGAGTGATCGGCGTACTGGTGATACGCCGCGCCGGTCACGTGCCCCTGGAGATCCAGGTCGGAAACTCGCACTTCGATCCGGTTGGTGAACGCCATGACCGAATCATGCCGGTCACCACCGACAGGCGGCGGGCACCGGTGGTGCGCGTTACTCGCGGTTCCCGGCCAGCTCCTCGGTGATCCGTTCCAGTCCCTCGCCCGCCCGTCCGTCGGCGATCTGCCGGTCGATGAGGTTCTTGATCGGGCCGACGATGTCCAGGGCGACCCCGGCGTCCCGGCCGGCCCGCACGATCGCGTCGAAGGCGGGTTTGTGGAATCGCGCGGGCTGTACCTCGTCGGTGTAGTCGCCGCTGTCGATCACCTCGGCATATGCCGGGAGCAGTCCCGCCATGGCGGTGACGTACGCGGCCGCCCGGGATGCGAAGGAGGTGGCCGTGACCCCGGCCGAGCGCACCATGGCGGCACCGTGGAAGAACCCGGTGAACATGGCGTACATACCGGCCGGCAGCGCGAAATCGTAGAGCGCGGCGGTTCCGGGAACGTCGCCGAAATAGTCTGCCGCACCGAGCTTTTCGAGGTCCGGGCGGAACCGCTCGAAGACCTGCTCCGACCCGCTGTAGAGGATCGAGGCGCCCGGCCCGCCGATCATGGGCGGTACCGCCATGATGCCGCCGTCCAGGAAGTCGATACCGCGGTCGGCGGCCCACCGGCCGAACTCCCGCGACTCCTCCGGAGTGGTGCTGGTGAGATCGATCAGCGCCTTGCCGCGCAGGCCATCGGCCACCGGATCCAGTACCGCGTGGACCGAGGCGTGGTCGCCCAGCACCGCGATCACCAGGTCGGCCGTGGCGACGGCGGCGGACGGATCGGCGGCGCGCACCGCGCCCTGTGCGACGAGTTCGGTGTCCTTTCCGGGTGAACTGCGCCGCGGGTTGCCCGGTGTCTCGGAGAAGATGCTGATCCAGCAGTTGCGCGAACTCGAGGAGGACGGGCTGGTGGGCCGGAAAGCGCACCCCGAGGTGCCGCCGCGGGTGGAGTACCGGCTCACCGGCCTCGGTCGATCGCTGAACAGCGCGCTGGAACCGCTCGGCGCATGGGGGCGGGAACGAATCGAACGGATCGGGGCGGCCCGGATCCAGCCGCCCCCCGAGCCGAGCCGGACGGCGGCCGGTCAGGACGCGGCCGCGAAATAGGCCGTGCGTACGTCCACTATCGTCGGCGGGGGTAGGTCGGGAGAGCCCGCGCCGAGCTCGCCCAGCCGGATATGCCAGGTGGGGGCCGAGGTGTCGATGGCGGTCCGGGCGTCGGACGGTTGCAGGACGACCTCCGCGCCGCCGGTGCACGAGTAGGCGCCCACCAGGCCGTCGGCCCGGCCGCCCCATGCCCCGCCCACCCGGATACGGCAGCGGCGGCCGTCGGCCAATTCGAGCGCCCATGGTTCGGGATCGGCGGTTTTCCCGATCGGTTCGAGCCCGGGCTCGACGCTGTACCAGCGCAGTTCACGGTTCCAGGGGTCATCGGCGCACAGCAGTTCGGCTCCGCTCGCCCTCGCCCAGCAGATATCGGCGGCGTCGGCGGAGGCACCACAGTGGTAGATACCCGGGCTGGTGGCGGACCGGCTGGATATGCCGTTGGTGCAGTCGAGGCGGCCGGCGGGGGCGGTACCGGAGACATCGAAACCGTCGGTCGGCCGGCCGGAACCGTCGACGGCGACCAGGGAAACCACTGTGGTGGGTGGCGGGTCCGATGGCTGCTGCTCATCGGTCGCCGCGGCCGTGGACCCTTGCGCCGCTCCCGGGGGCGCGGCCGAGGAGGCCACCGCGCCGGGGTCGCCGCCGCTCGGCGACGCACAGCCGCTCAGCGCTACCACCAGCAACGACGTGTAAACCGGAACCGACCGTACCCACACCGCGAACGCCATGAGCCACCACCTGACTCGGGGACAGTGGGCCCGAGTGTAGCCGGGGCGGACGCGAAGTCGGCAGAATCGGCACGTGAATTCTTCGCCGGGACGTGACGGGATCGGGTCGGCCGCTTCCCGGTTTCACCGGGTGCCACCGGCGCGGACCGCTGGAGGCCGGAAACTCACCGGCGCAGCGCCATATCCGGTGTCGGATACGGATGCCGAACGCGGAAGGGTCTATTCGAGGACGCTCACGCAGCCGTCGCCGTGAAACTCGCCCCCGCCCGCTCGATCACCTCGTCGAGTACCTCACGGGAGCGGAGCAGATCGGCGATCATGCGGTCGATCCGGTCCCGTTCGACCTGCAGCTCGTTCACCAGGGCGGGTGTGGCGAATTCGTTGGCGCCGCCGTCGGCGTCCCGCATGCAGGGCAGGATCTCCACGATCTTCTTACTGCACAGTCCGGCCGCGAACAGCTCCTGGATGTGCACCACCCGGTCCACCGCGTGCTCCGGATAGTCGCGATGTCCGCCCGGGGTGCGGTCGGCGGTGAGCAACCCCTGCTCCTCGTAGTAGCGCAGTGATCGTTCGCTGACCCCGGTCCGCTGCGCCAGTTCTCCGATTCGCATGCTCACCTCGCATTTTCCTGTTCGGGCTTGAACTTCACATCAATGTCAGGTCTTACCGTCCAGGCATGACAACCACAGCGCCCAGTGATCTATTCGCTCCCACCCACCTCGCCGGCCTGGAACTTCCGCACCGCCTGGTGATGGCCCCCTTGACGCGTAACCGCGCAGGCGCGGACGGCACCCCCTCGGACCTGATGACGACCTACTACGCCCAGCGGGCCGGTGCGGGCCTGATCATCGCCGAGGCCGCCACTCCGAGCCAGGTGGGTCAGACCTACGCCAATATCCCCGGTATCCACCGCGCCGAGCACATCGCGGGCTGGCGCCGCGTCACCGACGCCGTCCGGGCGGCCGGGGGCCATATGTTCCTGCAACTCCAGCACGGCGGCCGGGTCGGCCATCCCGACAACAGCGGCCTGGTCCCGGTCGCGCCCTCGCCGATCCCCCTGCCCGAAACCGTGCACACCCCGTCGGGCCATCAGCCGGCCGTGACGCCGCGGGAACTCACGGTCGACGAGATCCACGGGACCGTAGCCGATTTCGTCACCGCCGCACGCAATGCCGTCGACGCCGGTTTCGCCGGGGTCGAGGTCCACAGCGCCAACGGTTACCTGCTGCACCAGTTCCTGGCCCGCAACACCAACCACCGCACCGACGCGTACGGCGGTCCGGTCGAGAACCGCATCCGGTTCACCGTCGAGGTCGTCACGGCGGTGGCGGCGGCCATCGGCCCGGAGCGGGTGGGATTGCGCATCTCGCCGGCCAATCCGGTCAACGGCATAGCGGAGGGCGATACCGAGGCCATCTATCCGGCGTTGGTCACCGCGGTCGCCGGACTGGGCCTCGCCTACCTGCACATCGTCCGGGTCGACGCGAACGACCCGCTGCTGCGGCAGCTCCGTGCACTGTGGCCCGGGAGTCTCGTCGCCAACCCTTCGGGTGATGCCCCCGACCCCGGCGCCATCATCGACCGGGCCGAGCGCCTGCTCGCCGCCGGAGCCGATCACATCGCCCTGGGCCGCGCCTTCCTGGCCAACCCCGACCTGGTCGAACGCCTGCACACCGGCGCGCCGCTCAACCCGATCCGCGATGCGCATCTGATGTATGTCGGCGGGGCCGAGGGTTATACGGATTATCCGACCCTCACGGCGACCGCCTGAGCACCCGGTATACGGCACCCCGCCGGGCCGCGTATTTCCGGCGGGAGGAGATCCGTGCACGTAGGCGGGACCGGCCGGCGACCCGGTCCGCCGGCCCGGTGGTCAGCACCCGGATCGACGCCCTTCGCTGCATGGCCGACCGGCGACATCCTCCCGGCGTGTATCACCGCTGGATCACCGGCCGCTCGCGGTACCGGCTCCCGGCCCTGTCAAAGGTGGGCGACCGCCTCCCGGTACCGCCGGCCCAGGGTGCGGATGTGCTCGACCAGTTCCGGTGGGCCGTCGATACGGAAATCCATCATGAGCATGCTCAGGTAGATGGCGATCGTCTCCATCGCGTCCGCGCCGGTGAGCAGCAGGCACGAGCCCTCGTCGACCGGCACCACGACCCCGACCGCCGGATTGATCCGGGCGATAACGGTTTCCGCGGGCGCCAGCACCGTGACCCGGGCGTGCACGGCGTAACCGGCCGAGGCCACCTCCCGGAGTACGAAGGCGACCAGATCGCTCTCGGGTGGAGTCCGGGCGGCGAAGCGGCGAGTGCCCGCCACCACCCGGCGCCGATTCGCCACCGAAAACGCGCGCCAGGCGTGCGTATCGAGGTCGTAGGCGACCAGGTACCAGCGCCGCTGCCAGCTGACCAGCCGGTACGGCTCGACCCGGAGCTCGTCGAGTTCGAGTTCCCGGGCGGCGCGGATCGCCGCCGCGATCGTGGCCAGGGTTTCCGCGGGCACCGGCGCGTCCGGTTCCCGGGAGCCGATCGTCGCCGGGCCGACCGCGGTGGTCTCGCGCAATGCGTTGACGGTGCGCTGTAAACGCTTGGGCAGGATCCGTTCCAATTTGGCGAGAGTCCGTTTGACGCTGTGGTCTATATCGGCGATACCGGTGGACCCGTCCTCGGCGAGGCCCATGGCCAGGGCGACCGCAACCGCTTCGTCGTCGTCGAGCAGCAGCGGCGGCATGGTGGCGCCCTGACCGAGGCGGTAGCCGCCGACCGGGCCCCGGGTGGCGTGTACCGGGTAGCCGAGTTCGCGCAGGCGAGCGATGTCCTGGCGCAGGGTGCGATCGGTGATACCGAGCCGTTGTGCCAGTTCGGGACCGGTGTATCCGCGGTCCTGGAGCAGCCCCACCCCGCTCCCCTTCGGCCCGCTGCCCACTCCGGTGGCCGCAGTGCTGTGCGCCCTGGACGCGGCGGTGCACGCCTGGGATATCGCGATCGCCACCGGACAGGAATCGCCGCTGACCGACGAACTCTCGGCCCCGATCCTCGCCGCGGCCCAGGGCCGGGTCGAACCGCTGCGCGACTGGGGCGCCTACGGCCCGACCGTCGAGGGCGAGGGTTCCAGCACCGACCGCCTGCTGCGCTACCTCGGACGCCGACCACGGAGTTGACCCCCGCGGATGCGGACCGGGTTCCGCTGCGACGAACCCCGGTCCGCTGAGATGGACCAGATCAACCCCCAAGTTGTACGATATATTGTACGAATCAACCGAGGGGCATCAATGACCGCACTACCCATCTCCACGGTCCGCCAGCAGCTGTTCTCACTGGTCCAGCAGGTGAACGACGACCACGACACTGTCACAGTGGTCACCAAGAGCGGCCAGAACGCTGTCCTGGTGTCGGAATCCGATTGGAACTCGATTCAGGAGACGCTCTACGTTCTGGCGACACATGGTGGAGTGCGGCTGCTCGAATCCGCACGTGATGCCGAAGAGGGGCGGTTCGAAGCGCAGGAGCTGCTGGATCCCGATGCATAAGCGCAAGCTGGTGTTCACGGCCTACGGCTGGGAGACCTACACATCGTGGCTCGCCCGAGATCGCTCGGTGCTCAAAGCGGCCAACAAACAGATCTCCGCCGCGCTTGCCGATCCCTTCTCGGGTATCGGCAAGCCCGAACCACTCAAACATCAGCTCGCGGGCAGATGGTCGAGGCGGATAACCCGCGAGCACCGCCTGATCTACTACGTGACCGATACCGAATTGGTGGTCATCGGAGTCGGCGGACACTACGAGGAGTAGCGCGACGCGGCCGCCCAGGGCCGGATCGAGTCCGGTGGCGAGCTAGGCTTCGCCCGCCGGTGCGCCGCCGACCGACCGCGCACCGGTCAAGCCCTGCCAGCCCGTTCTTGTAGGCGGGCGCGTGGGCGTGCAGCATCTCGCGGTTGGCGATGAAACCGCCCGCGGTCAGCACCACGCCGCGCCGGGCCAGTACCCGGAGCGTGGTCGCGGACCTGCGGTCCAGCCGGTTCAGCCGTTTCTCCAGTGCCCGGCGCAGCGGCGGGTAGTAGATACCGGGTTTGGCGGCGATCGCGGCCAGCCGCGCGTAACGGGCCTTGACGCGCGCGGGCGCATCGCGCAGACTCCGGCGGAGAGCGCGGTCGCGAACTCCACCACAAACTGAAACGAGTTTCCCTGCTGTTTACGCCGCAGAACAAGTCTTCTGCCAGACAACATAGACCAACAGCGACATCATTCTATAACGTGTTCTACATGAACGATCGGGAATACGATGTGGTGGTGGTCGGCAGCGGCGCCGCCGGGATGACCGCCGCCCTCACCGCCGCGCACAACGGGCTGAGTGTGGTGATCCTGGAGAAGGCGCCGTACTACGGCGGATCTACCGCGCGCTCGGGCGGCGGGGTGTGGATCCCCGGTAACAAGGCCCTGCGCGAATCGGGCGGTCCCGACGACCGCAAGGAAGCGCGCCGGTACCTGCACAGCATCATCGGCGACGTGGTGCCCGCCGAGCGGATCGATACCTATATCGATCGCGGCGCCGAAGCCATGGATTTCGTCCTCGCGCACTCGCCGCTGAAGATGACCTGGGTCAAGGGCTATTCCGACTACTACCCAGAGGCCCCCGGCGGCCGGGCGGGCGGGCGGTCCTGCGAGCCGAAGCCGTTCAACGCCAAGATCCTCGGCGACGAGCGGTTCAATATCCATCCGCCCTATTCCAAGGCGCCGCTGAACGTGGCGGTCACCCAGGCCGACTTCGTGCGGCTGAACCTGATCCGCCGCCACCCGAAGGGCATGCTGCGGGCCCTGCGCGTCGGGGCGCGCACCTACTGGGCGAAGTTCACCAACAAACATCTGATGGTGATGGGGCAGGCGGTCATCGCCGGTATGCGCAAGGGCCTGATGGACGCGAACGTGCCCCTGCTGCTCGACACCCCCATGACCAAACTGGTCGTCGAGAACGGCAAGGTCACCGGCGTCGAGGCCACCCACAAGGGCGAAACGGTCACCTTCACCGCGCGCCACGGCGTGGTGCTCGGCAGCGGCGGGTTCGAGCACAACGCCGAGATGCGGGCCAAGTACCAGCGCGAACCGATTACCACTGAGTGGACAACCGGTGCCGCCACCAACACCGGTGATGGCATCGTCGCCGGTATGGACGCGGGCGCCGCTATCGGCTTCATGGAGGACGCGTGGTGGGGGCCCACCATCTTCAAGGGCGGCAAGCCCTGGTTCGCGCTGTCCGAGCGCAACCTGCCCGGTTCCATCATGATCAACTCGCGGGGTGAGCGGTTCGGCAACGAGTCCGCGCCCTATGTCGAGGCCGTGCACACCATGTACGGCGGTGAATACGGGCAGGGTGAGGGACCCGGGGAGAACATCCCGACCTGGCTCGTCTTCGATCAGCGCTACCGCAACCGCTACATGTTCGCCAGCTTGCAGCCGGGCCTGAAGTTCCCGGCGCGCTGGATGGAGAACGACCTCATCGTCAAGGCCGCGACCCTGCCGGAACTGGCCGAGAAGATCGGGGTGCCCGCCGATAAATTGGCGGCCACGGTGGAGCGGTTCAACAAGTTCGCCGAAACCGGTAAGGACGAGGACTACGGCCGCGGCGACAGCCAGTACGACCGGTACTACGGCGACCCGACCGTGAAACCGAACCCGTGCCTCGCGTCCCTGGTCCAGGGTCCGTTCTACGCGGCCAAGATGGTGCCCGGCGATCTCGGCACCAAGGGCGGCCTGGTCGCCGATACCGCGGCGCGGGTCCTACGCGAGGACGGCACCCCGATCGAGGGCCTGTACGCCTCCGGGAACGTATCGACCCCGGTCATGGGCCACACGTATGCGGGCCCCGGCGCCACCATCGGACCGGCGATCGCCTTCGGCTACCTCGCGGTCCACGACATCATCGCCAGTTCGAAGACCACGGCCTGAGCCGATCCGAGGAGAATCTGTATGCCCATCGATCCGAAAGTCGCGCTCGGCGCGGAACTCCCGAGCAAGGAATTCTCCTGGACCGCCTCCGATGTCCAGCTCTACCACCTGGGCATCGGCGCCGGCCACCGGTGGACCGAGCCGGCCGAACTGCGCTACCTCGACGACCGGGAACCGCAGGTACTGCCCACTTTCGCCACCGTCGCCCACACCTTGCGCGATACCGACCCGCCGAAGGTGAGGTTCCCCGGCGTCGATATCGACCTGGCCAAGGTGGTGCACGGTTCGCAGGAAGTGCGGATACACCGGCCGCTGCCCGCCTCGGGTAAGGCGACCCGGACGGGCCGGATCAGCGAACTGTGGGACAAGGGCGCCAACGCGGTGATCGTGCAGGAGTTCACCGTGACCGGTTCCGACGGCGCAGCGCTGTGGACCGAACGATCCTCCATCTTCGCCCGCGGCGAAGGCGGATTCGGCGGTGAGCGCGGCCCGAGCAGCAAGGCCGAACTCCCCGACCGTGCGCCGGATTTCGACGTCACCACCGCGACCCTGCCGCAGCAGGCCCTGCTCTACCGCCTCTGCGGCGATCGCAACCCGCTGCACTCCGACCCCGAATTCGCGAAGGGCGCGGGTTTCCCGGCGCCGATCCTGCACGGTCTGTGCACCTACGGGATCATCTGCAAAACCGCCACCGATACGGTGCTGGACTCCGTCGCCGGCCGGGTGACCGGGTTCAAGGCGCGGTTCGCCGGCGTGCTGTTCCCCGGGGAGACGCTGCGGTCGCGCATCTGGCGGGAGCCGGGACAGCTGATCATCAGCGCCACCGCTGTCGAACGTGACGGCGCACCGGTGCTGGGAGACGTGGTGCTCGACTACGCCCGGTAACCCGTGTTCCCAGGAGCCGACCGGACACGTTCATGGCCGGCGAGCAACCGTTCTCATCCGGCAGTGGATCGGTCGCCTGGACAGACCGGCTTGCTCACCCACACAGTGTGGGTGAGCA
>NZ_JBKOOL010000184.1:0-10669 GCF_046764065.1 Nocardia sp. NPDC002869 | reverse complement strand
TGAGTCGATCGACTCACCACTAGCCCGAAGGAGCCGACCATGGCCAAGCTCATCTATTCGATGATCACCTCGCTCGACGGTTACGCCGAGGCGGCGGAGGGGGATCTCGGCAGGGGCGCCGAGGACAAGGAGGTGCACACCTTCATCGGCGACGTCTTCCGCCACGTGGGCACGTTCCTCTACGGCCGGCGGATGTACGAGACGATGGTGTTCTGGGAGACGGTGCGGAACGAGCCCGACGTACCGCCGCACATACTGCAATACGCGAACGACTGGCGGGCCGCGGAGAAGATCGTCTACTCCACGACGCTGGAATCGGTGTCGAGTGCAAAGACACGGATCGAGCGAACTTTCGACCCGGACGCGATACGCCGGCTCAAGGCCGAGGCCGGGCACGACCTCTCCGTCGACGGACCGACTCTGGCGGCCCAGGCGATCGCGGCCGGACTCGTCGACGAGTACCACCTCTTCACCACCACGAGCGTGGTCGGCGCCGGCAAGCGATTCTTTCCCGACGGCATCCGCCTCGATCTCGACCTCGTCGAGGAGCGTTCCTTCGACAGCGGACTGATCTACGCCTGCTACCGCCCTCGCTGAGCCGCATCGCGAGCCGGGATCGACCTATCGACGTCACCACAATCTGCCGATGTAACCAGCGGCGGAGTGGCCACTGCGAGGATGCCGGTATCCGGGGATCGCCGGAAACACATTCATTTGACTCATGACTGACCGGTCAGTCATGATGATCGCGTGCCAAAGAGAGTAAACCCGGATGACCGCCGCGCCGAGATAGTCGAGGCAGCGGTACGGGTCTTCGCCAGGAAAGGTTTCGCCGCTTCGCGGATCGAAGATGTCGCCGCCGAAGCCGGGGTAGCCAAAGGCAGCGTCTACCTCGCGGTCCGCAGCAGAGAAGAGCTGCTGACGGCAGCATTCGACCACTATCACGTTCGGGTGGACCGGGAGCTCGAGGTGCCGCGGACCGGGCCGGCGCTGGATCGGCTCGCAACACTGATCCGAGCGACGGTGGCCGTGCTGGCGGCGCACCCGGATCACGCGCGGGTGCTGCTCGACGTGTGGTCGGCACGTACGCCGATGGATATGGGAGCCGTGTACGAGAAGTACCGCACGGCGATCGCGGACCTGTTGCGCGAAGCCGGGAACGAAGGACGGCTGAGGACGGGTATCGGCGAGGGCCACGCGGCCGTGATCGTGGGAGCGATCGAGGGCTGCCTGGTGCAGTGGCTGGCCGACGACCGGGTACGGCTCGTCGACCTGGCCGAACCCATTGTGCAGGTCTGTGTGGAGGGCATCCGGCGATGACGATCACAGACCGGTTGATCGCTCCGGCGGCGACGAGAGCGGAGATCGTCCTCGGCTATACGGCTGCGGCCCTGGGGGCGATGACGGCTGGTGCGGTGGCCTGGCACGCGGGCGGGACGCTGTTGGTGGTGGGTGTGATCGCGCTGGTGGGTTTCGATCTGTTCGGCGGTGCCGTAGTGAACGCGACCGACTCGGCGAAACGGTGGTACCACCGGCCGGTGCGGAGTTCACGTCACCACCTCGGCTTCGTGGCCGCTCATGTCCAGCCCTTCATCCTTGCACTGATCGTGCCCGGATTCGGGTGGTGGACCGCAGCGGCGATCTACGCCATCGTATTTCTGGCGGCTGTCGCAGTCGCGTTGTCGCCGCGCGAAATACGCACGCCGGTAGCGTTCGTCGGTGCAGTCTTCGGTGTCGTGGTCATCTCGGGCGTGTTCACGGTGCCTGCATTCCTGATCTGGTTCGCGCCAGTGCTGTTGATCAAACTTCTGCTCGCCCATCTCCTGCCGGGCCCGGAACCGCAGGACGGCGACTGCCGAAATCGGTAGCGTCTGGGACCGGGAACACTTGCACTGACCTTTGAGACCGCCATCGTTTTATGCACAGTCGAGCCGAAACGGGCCCCGGCGGACGAACGCCCAGGTGTGTGACCAGCAGTGTCAAGTGGCGGTGTTTTCCTAGTGTTAGGTGGCATCGATCGTGGGGATTCTGCTGCGGGTCTGGAGTGAGAGGTTGGGTGGGGCGATGAACGCTGAAGCCCTCGAGGGTGATACCCGACGTCCTCTACGTCGACCGCGGGAGTGGCTGTCGTGGTCGGCGGTGCTTGGCAGCTACGGCGATCTCGAAATTGGGCTGTACACCGCAGGTCTCGTCTGCGCGCGGCATTCGGAGTGCTCGTTTGTCTCAGCCCAGCGACGGTTTTCGTATCGTTCACTCGGCTGCTGGAGCTGGCTACCGGTAGTCGCGGGGTCACCTTGGGGCTGCTGCACGATCAGGTGACGTCGATGATGGAAGGGTCCTCGTCGTTCGGCGTGTGTGACCCTGCAGGTGACCGACGGCTCCGGCTTGTCCTGAATCCGATCCGTCCACGCGCCGGCGGCGAGGACGTCCGTCCGATGCATGTCGGCCAGAGACGAGCATGACTTCATATGAGCCTGGTCAGCCCCATCAACGTCTTGTCTGCCCGGCCCTTGGCCGACATGCCCCAGCGCAGAAGGGCACGGGCCCATCATGACAACAACCACGTCGGCAGTCACGGCCGGCCTCGAGGGTCGCGCGGTCGTCGCCGGTGTCGACACACACGCGAGCACTCATCATGTCGGGGTGTGTTCGTTGACCGGAACGAGACTGGGAGACATCGAAATTCCCGCGAGTCCGGCCGGATATCGAGCGCTCGTCGACTTCGTCGCCACCTTCGGGGTGGTGCAGATGATCGGTGTCGAGGGCACCAGCTCCTATGGTGCCGGACTCGCCCGGTTCCTGACGACAGAAGCCATCGAATTCCGGGAAGTCATCCGGCCACGGCGGCCACAGCGCCGCCAGGGAAAATCCGACCCGCTCGACGCCTACGCGGCCGCAGAACAGGTCCTGGCCTGCCCCGACGGCTTACCGTCGCCAAATCAGGTGACGGAATTGTCGAGCAGATCCGAGTGCTGCTCACGGTCCGCCGCAGCGCGATCAAGGCGCGAGTAGCTGCAATCCGTCAGACCAAGTCGTTGCTGATCATCGCCCCGGAAATGACAGGCCGGCATAGACATCATTCGGCCGAGAGGACCTGTCATGGAATTGCGGCCTCGATGTGGGCGAGTTGGGCGGAGAGGATCTCTTCGAAAGCGACCCGGCGATCTGCACCCAGAGGGCGGACGTCGCGGGCGAAGTGGGCCAGGACAGGGAAGCGTTCGGGGTCGGCGCCCAGTACCGCAACGCGGAACAGCTCCATGCCCTGGTCGTACTCGTCGGAAGTGAGGGCGCCGACCCCGGCCTCGGAGGCGATCAACGCGGCGACGAGGATCGCGAGCCGGTGGTAGCGCGTCGGGATCTCCTGGTCGGGTAGGCCGGAGTCTCGCAGGGCCCGCAGTATTTCTTCCATGACCAGCCGGGAACCGGATCCGCCCGACGCGTAGCGCCCCCAGATCGCGGCGAGCTGGGGGTGCTGACCGAAAGCCTCTCGCAGGCGCAGGGCCGTCGCGGTGATGCGTTGTTTCCAGTCGCCCTCGGGGCGGTAGCCGTCCATGGCGGCGAGCAAGATCCGGTCGGCGACCGCGCGCAGCAGTTCGGTCTTGTTGCGGAAGTGCCGGTAGAGGCTGGAGGAATCGGTCCCGAGCGCTGCGGCGAGTTTGCGCACGCTGAACGATTCGGCGTCGCTCGTACGCAGCAACTCCGACGCCGTGTCCAGTATTTCCTCGGTCGACCAACGCCTTCGGCCTGTCATTGCGCTCCTCTCGTCCAGGGCCCAGTCTAACCTATGCACTTGCTGTTGCACGCACTGCGTGCATAATGGGGACCAAGTCATGGCTGTCGGCGGCCGCTCCGCCGCCCATCGATCGAAAAGGAGACGAACAATGACGAATTCACTGGATTCCGCAGAACTGACTGCCGCGCTCGAAAAACTCCACCGTGCGGGTATGCCGGGCGTGTTCGCCGAGGTACGTGACGGCGACGGACTCTGGCGCGGCGCCGCGGGGGTCGCCGATCTCGCCACCAGCCGACCCATCACGGCTGATATGCGACACCGCGTCGGCAGCATCACCAAGACGTTCACCGCCGCCGCGGTACTGCAGCAGGTCGAAAACGGCCGGATCGAGCTGGACACACCGATCGGTCACTACTTGCCGCATCTGGTCCCAGGGGAACGTGGCGCGGCGATCACGGTCCGGATGCTGCTCAACCACACCAGCGGCCTCGCCGAATACCTCTTTCACGCCTACGACTCATTGCGGGCGTTCCCCTCGTTGGCCGACACCGGCCCCGAAAGCCTGGACGACAACAGGCTGCGGCGTTTCGACCCCACCGATCTGATCGAGCTGGGAGTCACCGCACCCGCCGTCGGCACACCGGGCGGGACACCCGGCGTGTATTCCAATACGAACTACCTGCTGCTGGGCGAGCTCCTGGCGGAGGTCACCGGGATCGCGGCGGAGAAGTACATCACCGCCAACGTGATCGAGCGCGCCGGGCTGCGCGACACCGAACTTCCGACCGGAGCGCACATCGACGGACCGCATTCACAGATGTACGAGGCATGGTTCGGCATGATCGACCCGCCACGTGACTACAGCGTCTTCGATATGTCGTGGACCAGGCCGTCGGCATCGCTGATCTCGACCGTCGCCGATCTCAACCGCTTTTTCGGCCTGCTGCTCGCCGGTGACATCATCGACCCGTCGTCGCTGGCGCAGATGCAACGCACCGTCCCGGTGATCTCCTTCGAGGGAAAGGTCGTCGAGTACGGCCTCGGCCTGCACCGGTGGGATGCACCCGGCCGCGGCGTCTTCTGGGGCCACGACGGCTCTACCTGGGGCGCCGGCGCGATCTCCATGATCCGCGAGGACGGCGGACGACAGCTGTCCGTCGCGGTGAATTTGCAACGGTGGAGCAGGCTCGACGAGACCGGCGCACCGCAGCCGCATCCCATCGACGCCGCACTGTCGGCGTTATATGAGACAGCCATGGGTGGCGCCGCCACAGATGCCTCGCTGGGAAAGCAATGAACGCGCCCGATGTTGCTGTGGCAGAGGGTCGGTCGACGCCGGCGGCCCGCCACGGTGAGGCGACAGACCGACAGCTGAGTACGGGACGCCTCCTGCGCCCGTATGCCGGAGTTTTCGTTGCCGTTGCCGCCCTGCAGGTCGTCGGCGCTGTCGCGGGTTTGGCGCCGATGCTCGCGATCGTCGAGCTGGGCCGGGTGCTGCTGTCGCCCGGGCCCATCGAACACGATCATGTGTGGTTCGTCGTGCTCGCAGGAGCGGCCGGCATGTTCGTCCGGCTGGTGTTCACTGCCGCGTCGTCCGCGGTCGGTCATTTCCTCGACACCGACGTGCAGCTGATGTTGCGCCGGCAACTGGCCGCACGGCTCGGGCGGGTGCCGAACGGCTGGTTCTCCACCCGCCGAAGCGGTGAACTGGCCAGGGTGGTCGGCGATGACGTCAGCGCCGTGCATCCGTTCATCGCTCATTCCCCCGGCGAACTGATCTCGGCTTTCGTCGTGCCGCTGGTGTCGCTGATCTATCTGTTCAGCGTCGATTGGCGCCTGACACTGATCACGCTGATCCCGGTGCTGCTCGCGGTGGGGCTGATCCCTTTGATGACGACTCCGCAGCGGCTGCGCACGGAGCAGGAGCTCGATGCGGCGATGGGGCGGATCGCCGGTTCGGTCGTCGAATTCGTCCGGGGCATCGCGGTGGTCAAGGCATTCGGCGCGTCCGGGCGCGCCCACCGCAAGTTCATCGCCACAGCCGACGATTTCGTCGGCGTCTTCGACCGATTCGTACGCGGTATGTCGGTGATCGCCGCCGGGATGCAACTCGCGCTCGCCCCTCCTTTCGTGCTGTTGGTCGTGCTGACCGGCGGTGCGGCCCTGATCACCACCGGTGGGATGGTCGCGGCCGACCTGCTGCCCTTCCTACTGCTCGGATTGGGCTTGACCGCCCCGGTGTCGGCGCTCCTCGGCCACCGCTTCGATGACGTCCAGGCAGCCCGACGCGCGTTCGGGCGGATCAAAGACGTGCTCGCGGTACCGCCTCTTCCCGAACCTGTCCGTCCGATCGCACCGCACGGCCGGCGGGTGGAGTTGCGCGCGGTCAGATTCTCCTACGACGACGCTCGAGAGGTTCTGCGTGGGATCGACCTCGACCTCGAGCCCGGCACGCTCACCGCGATCGTCGGGCCGTCGGGAAGCGGCAAGTCGACGCTGGTCCAGCTGCTGCCCAGATTCTTCGACCCGACCCACGGTTCGGTCATGCTCGGCGGTGTCGATCTCCGCGAACTCGACAGCCGCACGTTGTATCGCATGGTCTCCTTCGTCTTCCAGGACGTGCGACTGCTGCGCGCCTCCGTCGCCGACAACATCGCGCTCGCCGTCCCGCATGCCGAGCTCGACGATGTGATTCGCGCCGCCGAACTGGCCGATATCCACGACCGGATCATGGAGCTTCCGCATGGCTACGACACCGTGATCGGCCAGGACGTCCGGTTCTCCGGTGGTGAGGCACAACGGATCTCGATCGCCCGCGCACTGCTCGCCGACACCCCTGTGCTGGTACTCGACGAAGCGACCGCGTACGCAGACCCCCGGACCGAGCAGGCGATACGCCGGGCTCTGACAACGCTGCAGGGCGATCGGACGATCCTGGTCATCGCCCACCGCCTCGAGACGATCGCCGACGCCGACACGATAGTCATGCTGGAAAACGGATCCATCGTCGAGCACGGCGCCCCGGCCGAACTGCTGGCCAGAGCCGGGAAGTTTGCCTCCTTCTGGAACTCTCACCGATCGGCGGTCCCCCGATGATTCCGATATTGCTGCGTGTGCTGGGACGGCAATACGCCGCGCCGGTGCGCCGCACCGTGATGCTGTTGACGATCACCGCGATCGTCGAGGGCCTGTCCTACGGACTGCTGATTCCCGTGCTGGGCGCACTGTTCGGGCCCACGCCCGACGAGGTGTGGCCTTTGCTCCTCGCCTTCGGTGCGGCGATCACCGGGTACGCCGTGCTGCGCTATCTCAGCGATCTCTCGGGCTTCCGCGCTGGAACCACCCTGCTGCACGGCCTGTTCCACCGCCTCGGCGATCATCTGGGCAGGCTGCCCATCGGCTGGTACGACAAGAGCCGCGTCGGCGAAATATCCGTGCTGGCCGGCAACGGTGTCCTGCAGGTGATGGGGGTGATCGCGCATCTGCTGGCACCGTTCATCACTGCCTGCGTCACTCCGCTGACGATCATCCTGGTAATACTGGCGGTCAACTGGCAACTCGGGCTCGCCGCGCTGGCCGCCGTCCCGGTGATCGTGGCGATCCAGGTCTGGACAGCGCGCGCGCTCGGCGCCACCGACGCCGAGCGCACCGCCCGCGACCAGCAGGCAACGGACCGCGTCATCGAGTACCTCCAGGCGCAACCGGTTCTTCGCGCCGGCGGCCGGAGCACTGAACGCTTCGGGTTGCTCGATGACGCACTGGTCGGAGTCCGGCAGGCCACTCGCCGTACCGTCGCCTCGGTGGTGCCCGGCACCGTCGGTTCGGCGTTCGCGGTGCAATCGGCATTCACGCTGATAACGGTGCTGGGAATCCACCTCGCGCTCGGCGGCGACATCGGCACGGTGGAGTTGCTGACAGTTCTGGTGCTTGCCGCCCGTTGCGCCGACCCGCTGCTGTCGCTGACCGAGCTCGGTGGCTCACTGCGCGGCGCCCGTTCCGAGCTGACCAGGCTGGACGCACTGTTGCAGACCGACACACTGCCCGAACCGGCGGAACCGATCGCGCCGACACGGCACGACCTCGCGTTCGAATCCGTCACTTTCCGCCATGGTGACCGGACGGTGCTGGACGAAGTGTCGCTGTCCGTACCGGAAGGACAGACCCTCGCCGTGGTCGGGCCGTCCGGCGCGGGCAAGAGCACCATGCTGCAACTGCTGGCACGTTTCTACGACGTCGACGCGGGCACGGTGCGCGTGGGCGGTGTCGATGTACGCGCGATCGACTCCGAGGTCCTGATGGCGCAGATCGCGATCGTCTTCCAGGACGTCTACCTCTTCGACGCCACGATCGAGGAGAACGTACGGCTCGGCCGCCCCAGCGCCTCCGACCGCGAAGTGCGGGCCGCCGCCGCCACGGCACGGTTGGATGAGGTGATCGAGCGGCTGCCCGCAGGCTGGGCAACCAACGTCGGTGAGGGCGGCACTCTGCTGTCGGGCGGTGAACGCCAACGAGTCTCGATCGCGCGAGCACTGCTGAAAGACGCACCCATCGTGCTACTCGACGAGGTGACCTCCGCCTTGGACCCGGTCAACGAGGAAGCAGTACAAACCGGACTCGAACGTTTGATGACGGACCGGACCGTGGTGACGGTGGCGCATCGGCTACAGACCGTCCAACGCGCCGATCACATCGTCTTCCTGGACGCCCGCGGCAGAATCGTGGAGGAAGGCAGCCATGCGCAACTACTGCGCCGCGCCGGCCGATACGCCGAATACTGGCACATCTCCTCTTGACCGGGTCGGTCACGAGGCCGACCGACCCGGACACGAGCGAGGGCGCGCAGGCCACCTGAGCCTGACGCCCGAGTGGGCGCGAGCGCTCCCTGAACTGGACCCCGACGCGAGCCGGGCGCTGGCCCCGCTCGGCAACACCCCGGATGCCTACGGCCAGACGTGGCACTCCCGGTCGACCCGAACCGGCAGTCCTACGCCCAGCTCATCGAGATCGCCGGCGAGGTCACCGGCCGCAAGATCGGCTACACGGTGCTGCCGATGCTCGCTTTCCGCCTCGGGCGCCGCTTCGTCGAGCCGCTCGACGAGATGTACGAGCTGCTCGACCGTTACCGCGACGACAACATCTTCGACAGCTCGAAGTTCGCGGCCCGCTTTCCCGACTTCCAGGTCAGCAACTATCGGGAGGGAGTGCAGCGAATCCTCACCGACTGACCGCCCGACTGGGCAGCATCTCGAAGTGGTAGATGGTTGGGGATCACCGCTGTGCGGCGATCCCCAACTCGTGTGGTGAGAAGCATTGTCTGCGTAGATGTGTCGAAGACCCGATGCCAGCGAGGTCTCTGGTAAAGGTACAGCGACGAAGAAGAACCTGAATCACTGGAAACCTCGTGATCAGCGTAGCGGTGACGGGCGTGCGGACCTGACCGATGCCCAGTGGGCTCGGCTGGTGCCGCTGCTACCCAGTGTGGACTCGACGATCATGCGCGCCCATCAGCATGCGGCCGGCGCCCGCCGCCCAAACCGAACACCCGGACCTGCCGGCACAGAACCAACTGATCATGGGCTGGGCCGGTCACGGGGCGGATAGGGCACCTCGCGAGATCATCGGTCGGGGGCGCACGCCTTACAGGCAGGCATCGTGCCCGCTTCGAACAGCGCGGTCAGAGTTCGTAGGTCCGCGTTACCGCTATCGAATCGCCGTCCTCTCGGGTCGAGGCCACGATGCCGCCGGGGCGTGGCCGGAAGCCGGGGGCGACGGCGAGATCGTGGGTTTCCTCGATCGCGGTGACCCGGATCCGGGTCGCTCCGGGCGTCCGTACCGTGATGTCGACTCCCTCCGGTGGAATATCGCGGAATCGAATTTTTCCCGGCCAGGTCTCGGCGGGGGCGCCCGCGACGGCCACGGAGACCGGGAACATACCCGCGACAGTGGCGGCCACCCGTCGATTGGGTGGTCGATGCGCAGCACCAGCGCGGCGGCCGATCGGCGAGGCGTCACGTCCGTCGAGCGCGTGGATCCTGGCCGCGATACCGGACAGTCCGTGCCCGGTCGGGTCGGCGCCGCCACGGCCGTCGTCGCGGATGCGCAGCCGGATGGTATCGCCGGTGTGGCCGACCGTGACAGTGGATTCCATTGCAAAGCCATATTTCGAAGCTAGGAATCGGGCGGCGCGCGCACAGTGGTGCCGCCCGCCCGGTCCGGTGGGTCCCGCCGCAGTCCCCCGATGCGGTTTTCCGCACGCCCACCGGCGGGTTTGCCCCCTCCCCGCGGTCCCGCTCGGTCCCTAGCGTCGAAATCCACGACTTGATCGGCGGGACGCTTGCTGCGGTTGGTTCCACGTCGATGGCCACTGTGGCCGGCCGAGCACGGGACGCGCCGTACACGCTCGGCGACATGCTGCTGTTCAACCGGATGCGCGCCGTACTCGACGTGACCCGAGCCGGGTCACTGCCCCAGCAAGTAGCACCGCCAAGACACAAGCGGCGAAGAACAATCGCCATGTGTTCCGCCTGACCTACACCCGGACAAGATCCCGCTATCCGGTGGCGGTGCGGCGACAGAATCAGCCGGCCTACAGTCGGTAGTTGGCTTCGATCCTCAAAAGACCGCGCGAATACCCCAGGTCACCGCCGTTCCCCTCTTCGATGTGCCCGCCGAGGGCACGAACCTGCAAGCGTCACGCTACTTCCACCGTGCCGGGCCCGAGGGCGAACCACAGACGACCACCACAGCACTGGTCACCGCGGGCAAGCAAACCAGCGCTTGATCCTCTCGATCAATATCGTCTACCGCTCGATGGGATCGAACACACCGAATCGGTAAATCCGCCGCGCTGAGGGATTCAAGTCCCCCTCGCGCACCTCTCCCACCCGGCGTCCCTTCGCACCGCCCTGAGCGGTGGGCCGCCGGGGCCGACCGCTG
>NZ_JBKOOL010000183.1:0-10845 GCF_046764065.1 Nocardia sp. NPDC002869 | reverse complement strand
CGAACTGGTCAAGATCGAGCCGAAATCGATCGGGGTCGGCCAGTACCAGCACGATGTCTCGGAAACTCTGCTGGCCCGGTCGCTGGGCGCGGTGGTGGAGGACGCGGTGAACGCGGTCGGCGTCGATGTCAACACCGCGTCGGTGCCGCTGCTGTCCCGGGTCTCCGGTGTCACCGGCTCGGTGGCCGAGAGCATTGTGGCGCACCGCGATCAGAACGGTCCCTTCCGCAGTCGCACCGCCCTGCTCGACGTCCCGCGGCTGGGGCCCAAGGCGTTCGAACAGTGCGCGGGCTTCCTGCGGATCCGCGGCGGGGACGATCCGCTCGACACCTCGGCCGTGCACCCGGAGGCCTATCCGGTGGTGCGCCGGATCCTCGATTCCACCGGTACCGGAATCGCCGAGGTCATCGGCAACGGCGCGGTCCTGCGCACGCTGCGCCCGGCCGATTTCACCGATGAGAAGTTCGGTGTCCCCACGGTGACCGACATCATCAGCGAACTCGAGAAACCCGGCCGCGATCCGCGCCCGGAGTTCAAGACCGCGGAATTCGCGGCGGGAATCGAGAAGGTCGCCGATCTGGAGCCGGGCATGGTGCTGGAGGGTGTCGTCACCAATGTCGCCGCGTTCGGCGCCTTCGTCGATATCGGTGTGCACCAGGATGGTCTGGTCCACGTTTCGGCGATGTCGCGTAATTTCGTGCGCGACCCCCGTGAGGTGGTCAAATCCGGCGATGTGGTGAAGGTGAAGGTGCTTGAGGTCGATGTCGTGCGCCAGCGCATCGGGTTGTCGCTGCGGCTCGACGACGAGCCCGGGGCGGGTAAGCCCGAACGCGGCCAGGGCCCCGGCGACCGCGGTCGCGGCCAGGGCGGCCGCGACGGCGGCGCCCGGACCGGCGGCCGCGACGGCGGCGCCCGGACCGGCGGCCGCGACGGCGGCGCCCGGGGCCAGGGCCGTAACGAGAAGAACCGCGGCGGCCAAGGCAACGGTCAGAACGCCGGCGGCCGGGGCGTCGGTAACGGTGTCGGTCAGGGACGCAATCGCGGGCAGGGCCGGGACGGCCGGCGCGATAATGCACCGGTGAACGGTGCCATGGCCGACGCGCTGCGCCGGGCGGGTTTCGGGAAGTGACCACGAGCTGAATCGGGGGCCGGTATGCGGCAGTGGCTGTCCGAGGACGTGATCGCCGCGGGCCGGCTCCCGCTGCTCTGCTTTCTGTTCGGCTTCATCATCGGGTTCCTGGTGATCAGGGTCAGCGTCCGGCTCATCCGGGCCCGGGTGCGCTGGTGGCCCGGCAACCTGAAGTCCGGCGGTGTGCACATCCACCACATGGTGTTCGGCGTGGTGCTGGTACTGATCTCCGGTATCGGGATGATCGCCGGAGCCGCGGGGAACAGCACCGGCACGGCATCGGTCCTGGCCGCCACCTTCGGGGTCGGGGCCGCGCTCGTGCTCGACGAATTCGCGCTGCTGTACTACCTGCGCGATGTGTACTGGGAGGAGCAGGGGCGGACCTCGGTGGACGCGGTCTTCGTCGCCCTCGCGGTCACCGGCCTGCTGCTGCTGGGTTTCCATCCGCTGTGGCTGCTGGAGATCAACGGTGTGCGGCACCAGCCCGGCCTCGGTACGCGGCTGCTGGTCGCCGGATTCGCGGTGGTGAATCTGGCGCTGGCCGCCGTGGTCATCGCCAAGGGCAAGATCTGGACCGGGCTGTTCGGCATGTTCTTCCTGCCGCTGCTGGTCGTGGGCGCGCTGCGGCTCAGCCGGCCGGGAGCCCCGTGGGCGCGGTGGCGTTACGGCAGCCGGCGGCGGCTCATGTACCGCGCGATCGTGCGGGAACGCCGGTACCGGCGCCCGGTGATCCGGGCCAAGATCTTCGTCCAGGACCTGATCGCCGGCAGTCCGGATGTCGATCACGCGCGGTCGGCGGCCGAGGTGGAACTGACGCGTAAGGTGGTACCGGCGCCGCCCCCACCGCCGCGGGAGCATCCGCTACTGCAGGATCTGCACCTGTGGCCGCCCGATCGGGGCGACGACGCCGGGGACGCGGCGGCCCAGGCCGGGCCGGTTTCCGAAACCGACCGCTGATCTGGCACAATGCACAGGTTGCCCTGGGCATGACCCGGGCGCATCCCACATTCGGAGCACGAACCGGTCGAGCTTTTGCGCCGCCAGGTTCCTCTGTTCGCGCGACCATCAGAAGGATGATCATGAACACCCTTGATTTCGTCGACGAGAGCTCGCTGCGCAGCGACGTCCCCGACTTCCGTCCGGGCGATACCCTCAATGTGCACGTAAAGGTCATCGAGGGCTCCAAGGAACGTATCCAGGTCTTCAAGGGCGTCGTCATCCGGCGCCAGGGCGGCGGTATCCGCGAGACCTTCACCGTGCGCAAGGTGTCGTTCGGTGTCGGTGTGGAGCGCACCTTCCCGGTGCACAGCCCCACCATCGATCACATCGATGTGGTGACCCGCGGTGATGTCCGCCGGGCCAAGCTGTACTACCTGCGGGAGCTGCGCGGTAAGGCCGCCAAGATCAAGGAAAAGCGCTGACCCGTCGCTGACCGCCGACACCAGTGCGCTGCGCCGCACCACGGTGACCTCGGCGGACGGCATATGTAGCCCGGTGCCACGAATCCGTTGTGGCACCGGGCTACGCTGTTCGCGTGGCAGATGAGAGTTGGTCGGTTTCGGGATCCGATTCCAGGAACGAACCGCCGAGAAGGCGTCGTGCGCGAAAGCAGGTCAAAGCGAAGCGGCAGCGGCCGTTCTGGCAGGAACTTCCCATCCTGCTGGTCATCGCGGCGATCATCGCCGCCCTCATGGTCACCTTCGTCGGCCGCCCCTATGTCATTCCCTCCCAGTCCATGGAGCCCACCCTGCACGGCTGCACCGGCTGCACCGGCGACCGGATCTACGTGCAGAAGGTGAGCTACTACTGGAGCGATCCGCAGCCCGGGGACGTGGTCGTATTCGTCGGCCCGCCGTCCTGGAACGACCACTACGTCTCGATCCGTTCCGACAATCCCGCCGTGCGCGGTATCCAGAACTTCTTCGCCTTCTTCGGCCTGGTCCCGCCCGATGAGAACGACCTGGTGAAACGCGTGATCGCGGTCGGCGGCCAGACCGTGGAATGCTGCGACGAGCAGGGCCGGGTCATGGTGGACGGGAAACCGCTGGACGAGCCCTACGTCGCCGACGACTACCCGTGGGTGGCGGGCCAGCAGAACGCCGCCTATCCGGTGGGCCGGGTCTTCGGGCCGGTACTGGTACCGCCGGGCCACCTGTGGGTGATGGGCGACAACCGCAACGAATCGCGCGATTCCCGCGCGCATGTCGGCGACGACCTCCAGGGCACGGTGCCCATCGAGAACGTCCGCGGCAAGGCCGTCTTCAAGATCTGGCCGCCCGGCCGGATCGGTCCGGTGACATCGCAGAATCCGCAGTAGGCGCGAGGTTTCCACGGTCGCTCCGTGGCGAGCGCCGTCCGATCCGGGCAGTGGCGGCGCCGATCACCTTGCCGGACAAGCCGTTCGACCGGGGCCGGGACCGGACCTACCGGTACCGCGCCCGATCCGGTGCGCGATAATCGGGCGGTGGTTCCCGATCATCTGTCGCGAGGTGCCCAGTGACACGTAGTAACCGTGCCGCCGGCGCCGCGCGAGGCAGCAGCTGGCCGCCGCGAGTGGTGGTCCGCAAGGCCGCGGGCCTGCGGACACTCGATTCGGCGCTGATACGCAGCGGTCTGGGGCCGGTCGCGGGCGTCGACGAGGCGGGTCGCGGCCCGAGCGCCGGGCCACTGGTGGTCGCCGCGTGCGTACTCGCGCCGAAGGCGTCCGCGGCGCTCGCCGGGCTCAACGACTCCAAGAAGCTGACCGAGACGGCCCGTGAGGCGCTGTTCCCGGTGATCAAGAAGCTGGCGCTGGCCTGGAAGGTGGTCGTGATCCCTGCCGCGGAGATCGATGCCATCGGAATCCACGTCGCGAATATCGAGGGCATGCGCCGGGCGGTGGCCGGGCTGGACTGCGCGCCGGGCTATGTGCTCACCGACGGATTCCGGGTGCCGGGGCTGGCGGTACCCTCGCTGCCGGTGATCGGCGGTGACGCCAGCGCCGCCTGCATCGCGGCGGCCAGTGTGCTGGCCAAGGTCACCCGGGACCGGATGATGGTCGAGCTCGACCGGCACCGGCCGGGCTACGGTTTCGCCGAGCACAAGGGTTACAACACCACGCAGCATCTCGAAGCGCTGCGCCGGCTCGGTCCCTGTCCGGAACATCGGCGGTCGTGGCGCACGGTGCGCGAATGCGGCGCGCCGATACCCGCGGCGGCCGAATCACTGGCGCTCGCGACTGCGGAGGCCGGCGGCGCCGCCTGACCGGGGCCGCGCGGCCGCACCCGGCCCGCCGCGCGGCGCAGCGAACGTGTGCGGCCCGGCCCACGGTGACATGCCCGGGCGCGATGAGCGATGATGTGAGCAGACACTAGGCGGCGAGAAGGAGGACATTCCACCAGATGAGTGCCGAGGACCTCGAGAAATACGAAACCGAGATGGAGCTCTCGCTCTACCGGGAGTACAAGGACATCGTCGGTCAGTTCTCGTATGTGGTGGAAACCGAACGCCGCTTCTATCTGGCCAACTCGGTGGAGCTACGACCGCAGAACGCCGACGGCGAGGTGTACTTCGAAGTACGGATGAGCGATGCATGGGTCTGGGATATGTACCGGCCCGCGCGCTTCGTCAAACACGTCCGGGTGATCACGTTCAAGGACGTGAACATCGAAGAGCTGGAGAAGCCGGACCTGCGGCTACCCGAATGAGCCGCCGCGGCCGGTGAGTGCCGCCGGGCCGTGCCCCGGAGGAACTTGTCCACAGGCCACAGGTTGTCCACAGGCCGATTGTTTTCGCAGGTCGGCGCCGTGTGCTCGCTCCGCCGATGGCAGATGCTGGGCACGTGGGACACAACACGGCGCTCGGCGCCCACGGGGAGGAACTGGCGGCCAGATATCTGCAGGCCGCCGGTATGGAGATCGTCTGCCGTAACTGGCGGTGCCGGTACGGCGAACTGGACCTGGTGGTCCGCGACGCGGGGGTGACCGCCTTCGTCGAGGTGAAGACCAGATCGGGGCTCGGATACGGGACACCGGCCGAGGCCGTCACCTACGACAAACGGCAGCGGATCCGCCGCCTGGCGCTGCTCTGGCTCACCGAACAGGACGGTCCCTGGCAGCGGATCCGTTTCGATGTCGTCTCGATCCTGCTCTCGCGGACCGCCGAGCCCGTGATCGAGCACCTGCGGGCGGTGTTCTGATGCCGCTGGGCCGGGCCTGCTCGATCGCGGTGCGTGGGATCGACGGGCAGGTCGTCGAGATCGAGGCCGATATCGGTCAGGGTCTGCCGTCGGTGCATCTGGTGGGTCTGCCCGACGCATCGCTCCAGGAATCCCGGGACCGGGTCCGGGCGGCCGTCGCCAATACCGGCGAGAAATGGCCGGACGGCCGGGTGATTCTGGCCCTGTCGCCGGCGACGCTGCCGAAGGTGGGTTCCGTCTACGATCTCGCGCTTGCCGTCGCGGTCCTGCACGCGGCCGGTATCGTGCCCTCCGAGCGGCTCACGGGCACCGTGCTGCTGGGCGAACTCGCCCTCGACGGGCGGCTGCGCCGGGTCCGCGGCGTCCTGCCCGCCGTGCTCGCGGCGCGCCGGGCCGGTCGCAAGACGGTGGTGGTCCCCGAGTCGGCTCTTCCGGAAGCGGGCCTCGTCGCCGGAATCCGGGTGCTGGGCGCACCGACACTGCGCGCTGCCGTCGACTGGTTGCGGGGCGAAGGCGGCCTGGAGGAGTCATCGGGAGTGCATCCACCACCTTCGAGCGTCCCGAGCGGAGATCTGCGGGATGTCGCCGGACAGCACGAAGCGCGCTGGGCGCTGGAGGTCGCCGCGGCCGGTGGGCACCATCTGCTGCTCACGGGCGCCCCCGGAATCGGGAAGACCATGCTGGCCCAGCGCCTGCCCGGCGTGCTGCCGCCGCTGTCGGAGGACGAGGCGCTCGAGGTCACCGCCGTCCATTCGGTCGCCGGCACGCTCTCCGACGAACAGCCGCTGATCACCAGCCCGCCGTTCGTCGCCCCGCACCATTCGACCTCGGTGAGTGCCATGGTGGGCGGTGGTTCGGGATCGGCGCGGCCCGGTGCGGTGAGCCGCGCCCACCGCGGGGTGCTGTTCCTGGACGAATGCGCCGAGATCGGTGCCAAGGTGCTCGAGGCGATGCGGACACCGCTGGAGGAGGGCGAGGTACGGATCGCGCGGCGCGACGGGGTGGCGCGCTATCCGGCGCGATTCCAACTGGTACTCGCCGCCAACCCCTGCCCCTGCGCCCCGGCCCGTGATGTGGACTGCATCTGCGCCCCGCTCGCCCGGCGCCGGTACCTCGGAAAACTGTCCGGTCCCCTGATGGACCGCATCGATATCTGGTTGCCGATGCATCCGATATCGGGCGCCGGTCTGGCGGCGGCGGAATCGGAGGACAGCGCGACCGTGCGCGGCCGGGTGATCGCCGCCCGCGCGGCCGCCGTCGCCCGGTGGCGCGACGAGGGCTGGCGTACCAACGCCGAGGTCCCCGGGTACGCACTGCGCCGCCGGTTCCCCCTACCCGTCGAGACGACGGCTCCGGTCGAGGCGGCGCTGCGACTGGGCCGGATCTCGGCGCGGGGCGCCGACCGGGCGCTGCGGGTCGCGTGGACCGTCTGCGATCTGCGCGGCGGCGATATGCCCACCGCACACGATGTGATGCAGGCTCTCGACTTCCGGCAGCGGAGTCCGCAGTGAACGCGGCCGGAATCGGCTCGCCGGCCCGGCGGGGGACCACCGGTGAGCAGGAAGAGCGGCAGCTGGCCTGGGCGTATCTGTCCCGAGTGGTTCTCGGGCCGTGCCCGGCACTCACGGCGCTGATCGACTCGGTCGGGGTGCGCGAGGCGGCGCGAGCGGTCCGGGAACGCGCACTCCCGCCGGTGCTGCGCGCCGCGACCGAGCGGCGGCGGGAGCTGGACACGGCTGCGCGTGATCTGGAGGTCATCCGTGATACCGGCGGGCGGCTCGTCACACCCGACGAGCCGGAATGGCCGGCCTGGCGGATGCTGGGTCTGAGTCAGCTCGCCCCGGGCCGCGACCCGGACGGTGCGGTGCCGCTGGTGTTCTGGGTCCGGGGCGGCCGGGATCTCGGCGAACTCACCGAGCGCGCGGTGGCGGTGGTGGGCGCCCGGTGCAGCACCGGTTACGGCGACCGGGTGACCGGTGAAATCGCGGGAGACCTGGCCGCCCGCGGATGGACGGTCGTATCCGGCGCCGCCTTCGGTGTCGACGGTACGGCGCACCGGGCCGCGCTCGCGGTCGGCGGCGCCACCATCGCCGTACTGGCCTGCGGCGCCGACCGGCCCTACCCGGCCCAGCACGACCGCCTCATCGCCCGGATCGCCGAAACCGGCCTGGTGGTCAGTGAATACCCGCCGGGTACGGTCGCGCGCAAACACCACTTCCTGGCCCGGAATCGGCTGATCGCCGCCCTGTCCGACGGTGTGCTGGTGGTCGAGGCCGGATTGCGCAGTGGCGCCCGGAACACGGTGAAATGGGCCCGCCGGATCGGTCGTCCCGCGCTCGCGGTGCCGGGATCGGTGAATTCGGCGGCCTCCGCTGGTTGCCATCGGATGATCCGCGACGGGGAAGCGACCCTCGTCACCGGTCCGGAGGAGGTACTCGCCGATATCGCGCCCCTGCACCTACCGCTGACCACCGGTTCGGCCGGTACCGACCGGCTCGGCGATACCGAGTCCCGAGTGCTGGCGGCCCTACCCGCTACCGGCGGCCGGTGGCCGCACGATATCGCAGCAGCGACGGGGATCGCGGCGGCCGAGATCCGCGCGGCACTCGTCGCGCTCGATCTGGCGGGGGCGGCCGCGCGCGGCGAGGTGGGCTGGTACCGGCTGGACCGGGCAGCGGAGCGAGGTGGGTGAATGCCTCGGTCGAGCCAGGTTCTCGAGCGCTGTACGCGGGGCTGTAGACCGCCCGCTGCGGTCCCGGGCCGGGCCCCGCCCCCGCATCCCCATCGTCTTGTCGCTGGGCGGCGGCCTCGCCGGGATACGAGCCTTCCAGGGCGCCGATATCGGGTACCTCGATTGCGGCCCGATGAATCGTCGACTACTGGCGCGGCGGATACGACTGGTGTGCAGCCGAAGCCGCGACCGACAGCGCAGCTACCCGCCGCCCGCGGATCCACGGCTGCCACGGATTCCACCCGACGCACACGGCGAGTTGGGCGCGCCGAGGCGGCGAGGTCCGTCAGCCATCCGGCAGCTCGAGGCGCAGCGGGACCGCATCGGCACGTCGCCCGCAATCTCGAAAGGGAGCAGGGCGGTGGTCCGCTTCGCGTGCCGCCAACGGATATCGGCGCGTGGGCTTGCGGTTCGGGGGCGGGCGGACGACGGTGGGACGGTGCGTGAGTTGCCCGAGGATCTGGAAGCCCTGCTGACCGAATACGGGCGGCATCTGCGGCTCGGTCGCAACCGTTCGGCACATACGGTGCGCGCCTATCTCGGCGATATCCGGTCGCTGCTGGCACATCTGGTCGACCATGCCGCCGACGCCTCGGTGCGTGAGCTGGACCTGCCGGCCATGCGTGCGTGGCTGGCAGGGCACGCGGAGCGCGGCGCGGCACGCACCAGTATGGCGCGTCGGGCGTCGGCCGCGCGGGCGTTCACCGCCTGGCTGACCCGGACCGGCCGGCTGACCGTGGATCCCGGGCTCCGGCTCGCCGCGCCCAAGGCCCACCGCAGCCTGCCCGCCGTCCTCGGTCAAGAGCAGGCGGGCCGGGTGATGAACGCCGCGGAATCGGGTGCCGAACAGCACGATCCGATGGCGCTGCGGGATCGGCTCATCGTCGAACTGCTGTACGCCACCGGAATCCGCGTCGGCGAACTGTGCGGACTCGATATCGACGATATCGACCGGGAACGGCGGCTGGTCCGTGTCCTGGGCAAGGGCAACCGGGAGCGATCGGCACCGTTCGGCGGCCCCGCCGATCACGCGGTGGGTGAATGGCTGCGCTATGGGCGGCCTGTCCTGGTCACACCCGATTCCGGCCGCGCGCTGCTCCTGGGCCGACGGGGCCGGCGCCTCGATCAGCGGCAGGCCCGGACAGTGGTGCACGCGGTGGTGTCCGCTGTCCCGGGCACCGCCGACCTGGGACCGCACGGCCTCCGCCATACGGCAGCCACGCATCTTCTGGAAGGCGGCGCGGATCTGCGGGTCGTACAGGAACTGCTGGGTCACGCCAGCCTCGCGACCACACAGCTCTACACCCACGTCTCCATCGACCGTCTCCGAAAAGCCCACGATCAGGCCCACCCCCGCGCCTGAACCGTCGTCGGTGGGCAGGAAACCCGTCGGTCGAACGCCGCCGAGTGCCGCACGTCTGCCTTCCGGTCGTCGTATCGCTGACTCCTACGGTGGCGACAACGGACTCTGCCGCTGCCTCACCGGTCTTCTCGATGACACTGGCGCCCTGCGGCACATGAGCCGAATGCTTCGATGCCGAACCGCCGAACCGGTCGCTGTGGTGGCGAGTTCGCAGGTGCCTTCGTCCGCTACCCCGCAGCTTCCGTCCAGGGTGTTCGTGGGGTGATGTGAGAGGCCTGTGCTCGGCGACGAATGACCCCCGCGGCGGGCCGACTCATCGGTGCTCCGGGTTCGTCCCCGCCGGAGGATCGGGTGCGCGAACTCGTCCGGCCCGACCGGTATTGCCGACATACGCATTGTCGACCGCATGCCGTGCGACCGGGCGCTGCTCGACCGGGCGCCGCCGGCCTGCCGAGGGGAGCGAGACCTGCGGCTGCTCCGAACGCGGGATCCGAGCCGACCAGCCGGCCCGCGCACTCGTCCGGCTGTATTCGGCGCCGCGCTACTGATCGGCGCCGGGAACATGATGAAACCCGAGAGCGTGGGCCGCCCGGTGTGCCGGGCTCACCCGGTCGGGTACCACACTCGATCGGCGGTCCGTCCCGGCGAGTGAAAGCTCCGGGCCTCACGGCCTCGCGACCGGACCACGAACCGGCGCGGGAGTCGATCGGGCGGCCCGTCTACGACCCGGTGGCTGGATTCGCCGCGGTACGGCGCTTACGCTGTCCAGCGGAGCCGCCCTACTGCGGCCGACCGGCATTTCGGGAGGTGAGCGTGCAGACCACGACCGGCACGGTCGCCCGATGAATTCCGCGCGAGAGGACACAGACCGCGCGGGGGAACCGGTCGACTACCGGTTCACGCTTGCCAACGAACGGACCTTTCTGGCCTGGATCCGCACCGCGCTCGGGTTGCTGGCCGGTGGGGTGGCGGTGCACGCGGTGGTGCAGGAACAGTGGAATATCGATTTCCGTACCGCGCTGGCCGTCAGTTGTCTGCTGCTGTCGTTGGTCCTCGCGGTCGGGGCGTATGTGCACTGGCGGCGGGTTCGCGTCGCGATGGAGGAAGGGCGGCCGCTGCCGGGCACGGTGCTGGTGCCGGTGCTGGCCGCCGGGACCGCGTTCGTGGCGGTTCTCGCCTGCGTCGCCGTCCTGCTGCATTGAGGACGGTGTCGTGACCGAATCGACCGAGATCCGGCTGGCCGCGGAGCGGACGGCGCTGTCGTGGCGGCGCACCTGTCTGGGGTGTCTGGTGGTCGATCTCCTGCTCCTGCGTCTCGTGCTCGAGGAGGGGTGGGATCCGGCCGCGCTCCTGCCGGGTATCGCCTGTCTCGTCCTGCTGTCGGTCGCCGCCCTCGGCTACCGGCGCGGTCGCCGGCTTCGCCTCGCCGCGGCCGGCGCCGCGGC
>NZ_JBKOOL010000182.1:0-10918 GCF_046764065.1 Nocardia sp. NPDC002869 | reverse complement strand
GCCCGCGTACATGGTCCCCGACGCGGTCACCGTGCTGCCGGAGTTTCCGAAGACGCCCGCGGGCAAGCTGGACCGTAAAGCGCTGCCCGAACCGGTGTTCCTGAACACGGGGACCACCTCGCGCGCCCCCGCCACCGAGGCCGAGTGCCGGGTCGCCGAGGTCTTCTCGGAGGTGCTGGGCTGCGCGGTGACCGGCGCCGAGGACCCGTTCTTCGACCTGGGTGGCAACTCGCTGCTGGCGACCCGGCTGGTCGGTGAGCTCTACGAACGGTTCGGGGTGGACCTGCCGGTCCGCGCGGTGTTCGAGGCCCCCACCGTCGCGGCGCTGACCGAAGAGTTGCTGCGGACTCCGGCCACCGCCCGGGTTCCGCTGACCGCCTACGATCCGCGGCCGGCGCGGCTGCCGTTGTCGCTGCCGCAGCAGCGGCTGTGGTTCCTCAACCGGTTCGCGCCCGAGTCCAGCGCCTACAACATCGCGTTCGTTCTCGATATAGACGGTGCGCTGGACGTCCCCGCGCTGCGGGCGGCGCTCGGCGATATCGTCGAACGGCACGAGGTCCTGCGCACCGTTTTCCCCGCCGATGCTGACGGCGCCCAGCAGCGTATTCTGCCCGCGGCGTGGGCACTGCCCACCCTGGAACTACAGGAGACCGATCACGCGGGCGCCGACGCCGCGCTCCGGGAAACCGCCACCACCGGGTTCGATCTCACCGTGGGAACGCCGCTGCGGGCGATACTGCTGCGCACCGGGACGGACCGCTACCGGCTCGGCGTGGTGCTCCACCACATCGCCGCCGACGGCTGGTCGATGGGGCCGCTGATCCGCGACCTGGCGCTGGCCTACCAGGCC
The DNA here is from genome assembly GCF_046764065.1 of Nocardia sp. NPDC002869. NCBI lineage: Bacteria > Bacillati > Actinomycetota > Actinomycetes > Mycobacteriales > Nocardiaceae > Nocardia > Nocardia sp. NPDC002869. Next base: position 10,068 of record NZ_JBKOOL010000182.1, on the reverse strand, counting down.
CGCCACGCCGGGGCCGCGCCGCAGTGGTCACCGCTGCCGGTGCAGTACGCCGATTTCGGTCTCTGGCAGCGGGAGCACCTCGGTAGCGAGACCGACCCGGACAGCCTCGCCGCCCGCCAGCTCGGCTACTGGCGGGACCAGCTCGCGGGCCTGCCCGACGAACTACCCCTGCCCTACGACCGGCCCCGCCCCGCCGAACCCGAGCAGACGGCCGCCTCGGTCCACCGGCGTATTCCGGAGCCGGTACGCGCCGCTCTGGCGGAATTGGCCCACGCCCAGGGCGTGAGCCCGTTCATGCTCCTGCGGTCGGCGCTCGCGGTACTGCTGCGAGCGGTCACCGGCGGCCGGGACATCGCCATCGGCACCCCGGTCGCCGGACGCACGGACAGCCGGCTCGGCGAACTTGTCGGGATGTTCGTCAATACCCTCGTGCTGCGCTCGCCGGTCGATCCGGCCCGCCCGTTCACCGACCTCCTGCGCGGGGACCGGGATACCGAACTCGCCGCGCTCGCGCACGCCGATATCCCCTTCGAACAGGTGGTGGCCGCGCTCGGGCACGATCCGCGCGCCACCGCGCGCCACCCGCTGTTCCAGGTCGCGCTCACCGTGCAGGACACCCCGGTGCCCGACCTGGCACTGCCCGGGCTGGCCGTGCGGGCGGCCCCGCTCGATATCGCGCGCGCCAAGTTCGACCTGGAGCTGCGCGCCGGTGATCTCACCGACGGCGACCTCGAATTCGTCTATGCCGATGAACTGTTCGACGCGGCCACGGTCGAGACGCTCGCGGACCGCTTCCTGCGGGTGCTCGCCGCGATCGGTGCCCGGCCCACCGTGCCGGTCGGCGATATCGACACCCGCACCGATGCCGAACGCCACACCCTGTGCCCGGCCCGCGGCCCCGCCCCCGGCATCCCGCGCACCCTGGGCGCCCTGTTCGGTGCCACCGCGCTCGCCCACGGGCCGCGTCCGGCGCTGTACGAGGACGAGACGGTACTCACCTACGCCGACCTCGACCGTCGCGCCAACCGCCTGGCCCGCGCGTTGATCCGGCGCGGACTCGGTACCGGCGACAAGGTCGCCCTCGGGCTCACCCGGTCCGCGGATTCGGTGACGACCATGCTCGCCGTCGCCAAATCCGGGGCCGCCTTCGTGCCGGTGGATCCGAACTATCCGGCCGAGCGCGTCGCGCATATGCTCACCGACTCCGGCTGCGCGGTCGGTATCACTCGCAGCGGGCACGCCGAACGGTTGCGCGCGGCGGGTGGCAGCCAGATCGACTGGCTGCTGCTGGATTCCCCCGCGGGCCGCAGTGAGATCGGCGGTGAGGCTGCGGGCCCGGTATCCGACGGCGACCGGCTGCGCCCGGTACGGATCACCGATGCGGCCTACCTCATCTACACCTCCGGATCCACCGGGAAACCCAAGGGCGTCACCGCGACCCACGGGGCACTCGCCGATCTCGCCGACGAGTTCCGGGACCGGCTGGCGGTGAACCCGGCCGCGCGCACCATGCATTTCTCGTCACCGAGTTTCGACGCGGCGGTCCTGGACCTGCTGCTCGCGATCGGGGCCGGCGCCGCCATGGTCATCGTGCCGCCGGAGGTGTACGGCGGTGACGAACTGGGCGAATTCATGACCCGCACCGGGATCACGCACACCTTCATCACTCCCGCGGCGCTCGCCACCATCGACCACGAACGCTGGCCGCTGCCGGCGCTGCGGGGTCTCATGGTCGGCGGCGAGAACGTCGGCCCGGAGCTGGTGTCGCGCTGGGCGCCCGGCCGTCGCATGTTCAACGCCTACGGGCCCACCGAAACCACCGTCGTGGTCTCGGTGACGCCGATCGCCGCCGGGCACCCGGCCGGGCTGGGTGACCTCATCCGCGGCACCCGCGCCCTGGTGCTCGACGAACGTCTGCGGCCCGTGCCCGCGGGGGTCCCCGGTGAGCTGTATCTGGGTGGTCCCGGGCTGGCCCGGGGCTATCACGAACGTTCCGGGCTCACCGCGGCCCGGTTCGTGGCGGACCCCTACGGCCTGCCCGGCGCGCGGCTCTACCGCAGCGGCGATGTGGTGCGCTGGACCCGCCACGGCGGGTTGCGCTATCTGGGCCGCAGTGACAACCAGGTGAAGATGCGCGGCTTCCGGATCGAGCTCGGCGAGATCGCCGGCGCGCTCACCGCGCATCCGGCGGTGCACTTCGCTCATGTCGAGGTGCGCCGGCTCGGCGATTCGGACCGGTTGGTGGCCTACATCCATCCGGCCGATCCCGCGCGGCGCCCCGAACCCGAGGAACTGCGCGACCATCTGAGCAGCCGCCTGCCGCGGCATATGGTTCCGGCCGCGTTCACGCTGCTCGACGAGATCCCGCTCACCCCGGTGGGCAAACTGGATATCGCCGCGCTGCCCGAACCCCGGGCCCTGCCCGCCACCGCATCCGGTCGCGCGCTGGGTTCGGATACCGAACGCCGGGTCGCCGCCATTATGGGTGAGCTGGTGGGCGCGGCGGTTACCGCCGCGGACGAGAGTTTCTTCGATATCGGCGGCAACTCGCTGCTGGCCACCCAGCTGGTGGGTCGCCTGGACGCGGCCACCGGAGTACGGCTGCCGGTGCGGGCGGTGTTCGCCGCCCCGACGGTGGCCGAACTCGCGGCCCGCCTCGACGGGGAATCCGCCGGCACCGGGGCCGCCCTGATGCGCCGGGAGCGGCCCGAACGGATTCCGCTGTCCCCGGCCCAGCAGCGGTTGTGGTTCCTCAACCGGTTCGGCGGCTCGGACACCGCGGGCGGCGCGTACAACATCCCGGTGGTGCTGCGGTTGCGCGGTCCGCTCGATCACGCGGCGCTGCGCGGCGCGCTGCACCGGGTGCAGGAACAGCACGAGACCCTGCGGACGGTGTTCCCGGAGATCGACGGGGAGCCGGTGCAGCGGGTGCTCGACGCGGCCGATGCCGCGGTCACACTGCACGCACCGGTGGCCGGCGACGCGGGCCACGGGGCGGCGATCGAACGGTTCATCACCCCCGGATTCGACCTGTCCACCGACATACCGCTGCGGGCAGCGCTTTTCGTGGTGGCGCCGGACGAGCACATCCTGGTGCTGGTGGTGCACCACATCGCGATGGACGGCTGGTCGCTGGAACCGCTGGCCGCCGACGTGGCGACGGCCTACCGGGCGATCCGGCTCGGCGCCCGGCCCGACGTCGATGCCGAACAACTCCAGTACGTCGACTACACCCTGTGGCAACGGGAACTGCTCGGCAGCGAGGACGATCCCGCCTCCCCGATCCGCCGGCAGCTCGACTACTGGCGCACCAGGCTGGAGGGCCTGCCCGAACTGCTCGCCGTCCCCGCCGACCGCCCGCGTCCACCGGTGCCCTCCTACCGCGGCGGCACCGTCGAACAGCGGGTCGACGCCGGGGTGCACCGGGAATTGCGCGATCTCGCCGCGCGCCACAACGTGAGCCTGTTCATGGTGCTGCATGCCGCGCTGGCGGTGCTGCTGCACCGGCTGACCGGCGTCGGCGATATCGCCGTCGGCACCCCGGTCGCCGGCCGGGGGCGGCCCGAACTCGACCGGATGATCGGCATGTTCGTCAATACGCTGGTCCTGCGGACCGCGGTGGACCACAACGATCGGTTCACCGATCTGCTCGAGACCGTGCGCGATACCGATCTCGATGCGTTCGGGCACGCGGAACTGCCGTTCGAGCGACTGGTCGAGGTGCTCAACCCGGTCCGTTCCCAGGCACACCACCCGCTCTTCCAGGTGATGCTGTCGGTGCGCGACGAACCGGTACGCGCCCTGGAACTTCCGGGTCTGAGCATCGAGGCGATGGATATCGACGCCGGTATCGCCAAATTCGATCTCCAGTTCACCCTCACCGAATGCCGCGGCGCCGACCGATCGCCGGACGGTATCGGCGTGGCGGTGAACTACAGCGGGGATCTTTTCGACGAACCGACCGCGGCCCGGCTCGGCCGCCGCCTGGTCCGGCTGCTCGGCGCGATCGCCGCCGACCCCGCCGTGGTCATCGGTGACCTGGAACTACTCGAGCCGGCGGAATGGTCGGCGCTGGCGCCGCTGCGTCGTGCCGATCCGGACCAGCCGTGCACCCTGGCCGAGGTCTTCGCCGCCGCGGTGCACGTCGACCGGCAGGCGGTGGCGCTCGCCGGTGCGGGCGTGGAGGTCACCTACGATGCGCTCGACCGCTGGAGCAACCGGCTGGCCCGGGTGCTGGTGGGTTACGGCGTCGGGCCGGAAACACTGGTGGCGCTGGGCATTCCGCGGACGGTCGAATCCGTGGCCACGGTCCTGGCGGTGACCAAGACCGGCGCCGCCTTCCTGCCGGTGGATCCGGGCTACCCGGCCGCGCGCATCACCCATATGCTCTCCGATTCCGGGGCGGCCCTGGGGCTCACGCTGGCCGAGTACCGGGAGCAGTTGCCCGAGGGGGCCCACTGGCTGGCCCTCGACGATGCCGAGGTTCGCGAACAGGTGCTGCGGGCGTCCAGCGCTCCACTCACCGACGCGGACCGGATCACCCCGTTGCGGATGGACAACCCGGCCTACGTCATCTACACCTCCGGTTCCACCGGAACCCCCAAGGGTGTGGTGGTCACCCATCGCGGACTGTCCAATTTCGCGGCGGAGACGGCTCACCGCTTCGACGTCCGGCCGGGCAGCCGCATCCTGCACTTCGCGACCCCCAGTTTCGACGCCGCCATGCTGGACCTGCTGTTCGCGCTCGGCGGCGCGGCCACCCTGGTGCTCACCCCGCCGGGGGTGGTCGGTGGCGCGGAACTGGCCCGGGTACTGATCGCGGAACGGATCACCCACGCCTTCATCACCACGGCGGCCCTGGCGACGGTGGATCCGGAAGGCGTCACCGATTTCCAGCACGTCCTGGTCGGTGGCGAGGCCCTGCCGGCCGAAGTGGTGGCGCGCTGGGCGCCGGGCCGCAACCTGCACAACGTCTACGGCCCGACCGAAACCACCATCGTCACCGTGATGTCGCCGCCGCTGGTACCGGGTGGTCCGATCCCGATCGGTGAACCGATCCGCGGTGTCGCGGCCATGGTGCTCGACGCCCGGCTGCGCCCGGCGCCGCTCGGGGTCACCGGCGAGTTGTATCTGGCCGGCGGGGCGCTCGCCCGCGGCTACCACGACCGGCCCGGGCTCACCGCCCAGCGTTTCGTGGCCAATCCCTTCGGCAAACCGGGGGAGCGGATGTACCGCACCGGCGATCTGGTGCGGATCCGCACGGCGCGCGACGGTGGCCCCGGCGATATCGAATACGTCGGCCGTACCGACCATCAGGTGAAGATTCGCGGTTTCCGGATCGAACTGGGCGAGATCGACGCGGCGCTGAGCCGGCATCCGGCGGTCGAGTTCTCCTACACCGCCGGGCATCGCACGGCCGCGGGCGCGACCGCCCTGGTGTCGTATGTGAAGGCCGCGGCGGGCGCCACCGCCGCCGAACTCACCGCGCATGTGTCCGAACTGGTGCCCAATTACATGGTTCCGCAGTCGATCATGCTGATCGACCGGCTGCCGCTCACTCCGGTCGGCAAACTCGACCGGTCCGCCCTGCCCGAACCGGTGTTCACCGCCGCGGAGGGTTACCGGGCGCCCGCCAACCAGGTGGAGGCCGCGCTGTGCGAGATCTTCGCGGAGGTCCTCGGGGCCGACCGGGTGGGCGCCGGGGACGGATTCTTCGAACTGGGCGGCAATTCGCTGCTCGCCACGAAGGTGGTCGGCCGGGCCCGCGAGGCCGGGTACGACCTGCCGATGCAGCTGCTGTTCGGCGAGTCCACCCCGGCCGCGCTGGCCGCCCGGCTCGGCGACGGCACCGCCGCCGATGCCATGCAACTGGCGCTGGCTCCGCTGCTGCCGTTGCGCCCCGGCACCGGTACCGGCCGGCCCCCGCTGTTCTGTGTGCATCCGGCGATCGGGTTGTCCTGGTGCTACGCCGGCCTGCTCGCCGAACTACCCGCCGACCAGCCGGTATACGGCCTGCAGGCGCCACAGGCGAGCGGTGAACCGGGATTCGGTTCGATCGGCGAAGCGGCCGAGCACTACATCGCCCATATCCGGACCGTGCAACCGCACGGGCCCTATCAGCTGCTCGGCTGGTCGCTGGGCGGTCTGATCGCGCACGAGATCGCCGTGCGATTGCAGGCGGCCGGCGAGGAGGTCGCGCTACTCACCATGCTGGACAGCTACCGGCTCTCCGACGATCTGGCCACCGAAGCCGTGCCCGGCGTCGCCGAGATCCTCGGCGAATTCGGCGGCGATCTCGTCGCAGACGGAGCGGAACCGACCCTGGCCGAGGCCGCCGAATTGTTGCGGTCGCGGCCCGGCCCGTTCGCGGCACTCACGGTGGACCATCTGGAACGGCTGTACGCCGGCTACGCCGACGGCACCGTCCAGGCCAATGGTTTCCGGCCCGGTGTGTTCGACGGCGATCTGCTGTTCTTCGCCGCCGGCACCGATCCGGTGAACCTGGCCGCACCCGATCGTCGCCCGGAGGCCTGGCGGGGCTTCGTCACCGGTGCCGTGCACGCCCGGGAACTGGCGTGTACACACGCGGAGATGACGACCCCGGAATCCCTGGCCGTGCTCGGACCCGTGCTCCGGGAACACCTGCGCGGGCCGGACACGACGTCACAAGCCGGTATCGAAAACGAAGGAGAACGCTCATTGACTTCCTCCAGGCCCTAAAGGACCGGAATTCTCATCCGGCTCACACCGGACAGTTCCTGCTTCGTAGCCGACAACCGAGGGGAGGCCCCTTGCGGATTCACACCAGCTCCACAGGCATCGCCGGGGGTTTCCCCGGCTACCGCACGACCTGCGGCAAGAATGTTCTTCGCGGCGTTGATATCCCGGTCGTGCCGGGTGCCGCAGTCGGGGCACGCCCAGTAGCGCACCGACAGTGCCAGGCTGGACGACAGATGCCCGCAGTGCGAGCAGGTCTTGCTGGACGGGTACCAGCGGTCGATGACCACGACCCGTTTGCCCGCGCGTGCGGCCTTTTACTCCAGTTGGCGCCGGAACTCACCGAGTGCCGCGTCCCGCACCGCACGGTTGAGCCCGGCTTTGGCACGCACATTCCGGCCGGGCTTATCGACGGTCCCCTTGGCGCTGCGGGTCATGCCGGAGATGTTGAGGTCTTCGATCGCGATCACATCGTTTTCGCGAACCAAGCGCGTCGAGGTGCGGTGCAGGAAGTCGGCGCGGGCGTTGCGGATCTTGCGGTGCGCCCGCGCGACCATGGCCTTGGCCTTCCGCCGGTTCGCCGACCCTTTCTGCTTCCGCGCCATCCGGCGCTGATACCGGGCGAGGTTGCGGGCCTTGCGGTCCAGGCGGCGGGGGTTGGCGATCTTCTCTCCGGTCGACAGGACAGCGAAGTCCTTCACCCCGAGATCCACCCCGACCACGCGGCCGGTGTCGGGCAGCGGTTCGGGATCGTCGGTGTCCACCGCGAACGTCACGAACCACCGGCCATCCGCTTCCCGCGACACGATCACCATCGTCGGATTCAGCGTCGCCAAGATCTCCGAGGCCCAGGACCACACGAAATCCAGCGGTGCCGTGTGCTTGGCCAAGGTCAGCTTGCCGTCACGAAGGCGGAACGCGGACCGCGTGTAGTGCGCGGACTGACGACCGTTGCGGGACTTGAACCGTGGGTACCTGGCTCGTCCGGCGAAGAAGTTGGCGTAGGCGGTGTGCTGGTGGCGCAGGGTTTGCTGCAACGGCACCGAGGAAACCTCGGACAGGAACGCCAGATCCCCGGTCCTTTTCCACGCCGTCAGGGCGGCGTCGGTCTGTTTGTAGGAGGTTTTCGCCCCGTGCGCACGGTAGGCGCGGTGCCGGGCATCGAGGGTCTTGTTCCAGACCAGCCGCACACACCCGAACGTGCGGCCCAGCTGGGTCGCCTGCTCGGTATCGGGGTAGGCCCGGACTTTGTACGCCATCCGCACAGCGGAATTCTTAACACGGAGCACCGACACACATAAAGAAAGAAGGTTGGCATGGCAACCGCTGATCGCGTTGACTGCGGAATCGAGGCGTTTCCTCCCGGCTCTGAAGGACGGGGCTTCCACGCTACGGAGATCCGGTGAAGCCCGCGGTACAGATCACCGGTCTGGTGAAGTACTACGGCCGCGTCCGCGTTTTGGACGAGGTCGATATCGAAATCCCCGAAGGTACGGTGCTGGGGTTGCTCGGTCCCAACGGTGCGGGTAAAACCACCGCTGTCCGGATCGTCACCACCCTGCTGCGCCCGAACGCCGGATCCGTCCGGGTCGCGAATGTCGACGTCCTGCACGATCCGGCGGCGGCCCGCAAACTCATCGGATTGTCCGGCCAGTACGCGGCGGTGGATGCCAATCTCACCGGCTACGAGAACCTGCGGATGGTCGCGCGGCTCTACGGGATGTCGCGCGAACGCGCGGTCTCGCGGGCCCGGGAACTGCTCGGGGAATTCGGGCTCGAGGATGCCGCGGACCGCCGGGCGGGAACCTATTCCGGCGGGATGACCCGGCGCCTCGACCTGGCCGGTGCCCTGGTCGCCCGTCCACCCGTGGTGGTTCTCGACGAACCGACCACCGGACTGGACCCGCGGGCCCGCAACGATATGTGGCGGGTTATCGGCGAACTCGTCCGCGACGGCACCACAGTTTTGCTGACCACCCAGTATCTCGAGGAAGCCGACCGGCTGGCCGACCAGATCACCGTGATCGACAAGGGCCGGGTCATCGCCCGCGGTTCGGCCGACGAACTCAAATCCTCGATCGGCGGAGACCGGCTCACCGTCACGCTGAGTCCCGGACAGGATCCGGCGCCCGCACTGCGGGTCCTCGCCGAGGTCGGAATCGGCGAACCCGCACACGAGGCGAGCGTCGACGAGGTGTCGGTGGTGGTCGGTGAGGGTTCCCGCACCATGGTCCAAGCCCTGCGCCGGCTCGATGACGCAGACGTGAACGTCGTCGACGCCCGGGTGCACCGGCCCAGCCTCGACGACGTTTTCCTGTCCATCACCGGCTCCCCGGCAGCGCCGGAATCCGAGCCGGAAATCAGCGACGTCCCCGAGGAGATCATGTCGTGAGCACCGCAGAAGTGGCGGTCGATCAAAGCACCGGCCCGACCGATGAGACGGAGGGGGAACTGTCACACGCGCCCGGCTCGCACCGGATTCCGAAGTCCACGGAGCCGCGAATGCGTTTCTTCCGCGACAGCGCGATCGTCGCGCATCGCAACCTGATCACCATCATGCGGGTGCCGACCTTGCTGGTCACCGCCACGGTCCAGCCGCTGATGTTCGTCTTCCTGTTCGCCTACGTGTTCGGCGCCTCGCTGGGTGGTGGCCAGTACCGGGAATTCCTCATCGCCGGAATCATGGCCCAGACCGTCGCCTTCAGTGCCGCGTTCACCACCGTGGGGCTGGCCGGCGACCTGGAGAAGGGCATCATCGACCGGATGCGCTCGCTGCCCATGTCCCGGCTGGCGGTGCTGATGGGTCGCACACTGTCCGATCTGGTGGTGAGCATGGTCAGTCTGTTGGTGATGACCGTGTGCGGGTACATCGTCGGCTGGAGCATCAACGGGAGCCTGGCCGAGGCCGTACTCGCCTACACGGTGATCCTGCTGTTCGCCTTCGCCATGTCGTGGGTCGGCGCGCTCACCGGTCTGCTCGCCCCGAACGTCGAGGTCGCCCAGAGCGCCGGGCTGATCTGGCTGTTCCCGCTGTCGTTCATCTCCTCGGCGTTCATCTCGGCCCAGACCCTGCCCGAGCCGCTGGCCACCATCGCCGAATGGAATCCGATCACCGCGGTCGCGGCGAGCGGACGGAAACTGTTCGAGAACAGCGCGCCCCCGATGTTCCCCACCGCGACCGGCTGGCCGGCCGAGCACTGCGTCGAGTACGCGGTCCTGTGCTCGGCGGCCATTCTGCTGATCGCGATGCCGCTGGCGCTGTTGCAGTACCGCCGGGTGGCCAGTCACTGATCACGACAAAGGCCGTGCCCCCCCGGAAAACGGCGGGGCCGCCCAATGTATTGCCCATAA
>NZ_JBKOOL010000181.1:0-10944 GCF_046764065.1 Nocardia sp. NPDC002869 | reverse complement strand
GCCGCGGCGGTCCGAGCGGTCGGATACCTGGGCGGCGACCGGCCCGCTGCGGACGGGCCGCCCCCGTGTCGATGCTTGCCGATGCCGACGACATCGTCCGCGCCGAGGCTGTAGAAGCTTTCTGCACTGTGCACTACGAACCCGCGGTCGACGAGTTGGTCAGGATGTTGCGGGCGGACGACGCATGGCTGGTGCGGGAGTCGGCAGCGGAGACACTCGGGCACTACCCGGGGCAGGCGGGACTGGAACTGCTCGCCTGTATACGGGACGACGACGAGGAGATACCGGTCTGCCGTTATGCGCTCGAATCGCTGCTGCAATCCGACGAATCGTTGATGCGGGGCGAGATCGCCGCGCTGGCCGAGGAGTACGGGGACGATCCCGCGTTCGGCGCGGATGTCCGGATGGTCGCATATCGCCTCGGCGACCGGGCGCAACTCGGGATCGTGGCCGAACGTGTCGCGAGCATGGACGAACACGCAGGCAGCTTGCTGCTGAACATGCTGGGCCGGCTCGCCGCGCAACCGGTTCCGCCGGCGCTGGTCGACGATATGCCGGTCATCGACGGAATATTGTCGGTAATCGTGCTTCGGTGGCCCTTGCAGCGCCCCCACGTCGGATCGGTTCGTGACAGTCTGCCGTCGTTGCCGCCGGCCTCCGGTGAGTGACCCCGCGAAAGCGGGGCCCTGTTCCTGCGCCGTCCCGGTGGTCGACACTGTGGCGGGCGGTCGGTCGGCGCGGACACTACCACCGGGACGGCGCAGGAAACGTCAGAGCTCGGCGAGCTTCGGCACCACCGGGGCGAATGTGTCCACCCACCCGGCCGGGGCCCCGCCGGGCGGCATGACGATCGCGGTGTGCACGCCGAGTTCGGCGTAACCCGCCATCTGACGGACGAAATCGTCGTGTGCGGTGGGGTCCGGGCTGCCCGCCAGCACGGTTTTGCGGATCCGGTCGTAATCGGTGCCCAGATCGTCGCAGTGGCGGCGCAGGACATCGAGTTTGTGCGCGACTTCCTCGGTGCTCGAGGCGAACAGATTGCAGGCGTCGCCGTAGCGGGCCACCAGCCGCAGCGTGCGCTTCTCCCCACCGCCGCCGATCAGCACGGTGGGCCGGTGCAGCGGCTGCGGCGAACACAGGGTTTCCGCCAGCTGATAATACTTGCCCTCGAACGGCCCGTTGTTCTGCGGATCCCACATCTGCGCGCAGATCCGCAGCGTTTCCTCCAGCCGGTCGAACCGTTCCCCGACCGGTGGATACGGCACACCGAGCCCGTGGTGTTCGCGGTCGAACCAGGCGGCCCCGATCCCGAGCGCGGCGCGGCCGCCGGAGAGCACATCGAGGGTGGTGACGATCTTGGCGAGCAGACCGGGGTGCCGGTAGGTCACGCCGGTCACCAGCAGGCCGAGTTCGAGCGTGGAGGTGTGCGCGGCCATGTAACCGAGGCTGGTGTAGCCCTCCAGCATGTTCGCCTCGGCGGGCAGCCCGGTCGGTTCGATCTGGAAGAAATGGTCCATGAACGACAACCAGGTCGCCCCGGCCGCCTCCGCCGCCGCGCCGACGAGTGCCAGCTCACCGGCGATGGCGCCGGTACCGCCGTCGATTTCGAAGATCGGAATGTGCAACCCGAGTTCCATCGGATTCGTCTCCCCTTGTCGTGGTGGTTTATCCGTCGAGCACACGCTACGACCTGGAGAGCGCTTCAGGCCAAGTCGTGATGGTGGGTCGCGGGTTGTATTCCCGGCGCCGCCCGCAACCGAGAGATCCTGTATCCGGCAGCAGTCCCAGCGGCAGCGCCTGATATGAGATCAGCGCAATCACACTGAACACACCAGGTACCTCGCAGAGCTTCGGCGGTCCGCAGCACTGAACGAGTTCGATACCGGCGGTTCGGCGACCGCCGCCACACGGTCGCGGGGAGGAAAGGAGAAGGGGTTCAGTGGGACCGGTAGTAGGTTTCGGGGGCTACCAACTCGGAGAGCTGGAGTAGTGCTGTGGTGCTGGACGTACCGTCGGGGGCAGTGAGGTTGGGCGCTGGGCAGTGCCCCATCGAGGTGAATCCTGAGGTTTCGAGCGCACGTACCGGGGCACCGGGCTGCAGGTTCAGCGCCGAACGGGCCCCGCTGTGCAGGATGTCGGGGTCTGGGTCGAGCTTGCTGACCTCGGTCGTGAATGGACCTTGGATGCGCGCAAGAGTGCCTCTCGGCAGCATCGCACGTTCCGCCAGTGCGGGGATCGAGCGTTGCAACAGGTCTTGCTTGATCTCCGGTGAAAGGGACGGGTCGGCGTAGTGGAAGAGACCGACGAGTCTGGCGGCGGTCTCCGTCTGCTTTCCCAAGCTTTTGTGCAGGTCCGCTTTGCTGTCGTCGCCCGGATCCCGGAAAAAGTTGTCTCTGCTCGTGTATTGGCCCGGGGTGGCTCCACCCTTCTGCATGGCCCGCTCGAAGTCGGCGTACCAGGTGTCTTTCACCTGTTCGTCGAATTGCCTCGAGCGGAGGAGCTCGGCATGGTAGTTCGCGTATCGGCCACCGGGTCGGCATTGGTCCCAGAACTCGTCGGCGTCGTTCTTCAGCAGCTGCAGCAACGCGTGCTGGAAACGCTTATGCGGGCCCAGGACGGGGTGGTTGGTGCCGGGTGCCTCCCCGACCGAAGAGGGGACGGCGGGCTCTCCCCGGGCCACGCGCGCGCGGGCGGTGGCGAGGGCACGGTGTACCACCAGGTCTACACGGAACCCGTTGGTCACCGCTAGCCAGCCACGGGCGGCCTCGTAGCGGGCTGTGTGCTCCAGTTTCTCGATTGCGGCCGGGGACAGGACTCGGTCGGTGGAGCGGGTGTCCATGTAGGCCCGATGCACGTCGCGGCGGAACTCGTGCCCGATCACGGCAGCCGCGCCGGGGTCGGCCCGCAGCTGCTGATGCGCTCTGGCGGTGTAGCGGGCCCGTGCGGCGAGGAACGCCGGGTTACCCCGGCCGACTACATCTGCGGCCCCGTGACCGGTTGTCACGTGGGGTCGCCCCGGTAATTCTCCCGCTCCGGCCCGGGGAATGGTGGCGGCCGCGCGCTCCGACGCGGTGTTGATCCCCCGTCGTGTGGCGTCCAACCCGGCGCTGATCCGTCGTAACGAGCAGGCCGCGGCCTCGGCTGCCTTGTCTGCGGCCTCCTTGAGCCGCCTCACGAGCTCTGGACCTATACGATCGTTCCGCAAACTTCGAACCTTAACTGGATCAACCGGTTTGTTCGGTGATCATAAGACAGAACCCGTATCCGATTCATTGCGAGATCACAGGGCACGGTCATCGGAAGCTCGCACGACAGTAGAACAACCTGGCCTGGTCCGCCGCCGGGGCCGACATGGCCCAGAACTCCTGAAGCTGTCACAAGCCGCAGAGATCGACGGCCGGCCCGCGCAGATGAGGGGGACTACTGGCAACCACACGCCGGATCCTCGGCCACGGCCGGATCCACGAACGCCCGGTCCCCTGGGGTCAGCGTGAAGAACGGAACAGCTCCTCGCGGCTGATCACCGGGAACCCCCGCAGGCGTTCCAACTCCTCGTCCGCGAACACCCGCGCCACGAACCCTGACCTCCAGCACGCCGATCAACCTTCATCGGCAGCCAAGCCGAGCACCAACCACCCGCCCCGCACCCCGAACACGAAAACCTGCTCTACCAGCCCGCTACGCCATATCCGCCCGAAATTCGGCCGATACTACGGCGTCCCCGCCTTCTTCCGGCGGCGATACCGCACCCGGCACGGCTGCTGTAGCTGGACGACCATCTTGGAGTGATCATTGCGGTAGGACTGCGACGGTTGCATCATCTCGAATTCCCAGTCCCGCAGCAGCACCGAGAAGATCGCCTTGAGCTGCATCAGCGCGAAGGCGGCGCCGACGCAGCGGTGGCGTCCGGCCCCGAACGGGATCCAGGTCCAGCGGTTGACCAGGTCTTCCTGGTTGGGGTCGATATAGCGGCCGGGATCGAAACTGTCCGGGTTCGGGAAATCCTCGGGCAGCCGGTTGGAGATCGCCGGGGTGGCGGCCACATGATCTCCGGGCTCGATCCGGTTCCCGCACACCTCGAACTCGCCCTGGGCCACCCGCATCAGGATGATGAGCGGCGGATGCAGCCGCAGCGTCTCCTTGAGCACCGCCTCCAGCTGCGGAATCCGGCGCAGCGCGTGAAAACTCACCTCCTGACCGTCGGCGTAGAGCTCGTCGAGTTCCTGCACGACTGCGGACAGCACTTCCGGATGCCGCAGCAATTCGATCACCGACCAGGCGGCGGTACCGGAGGTGGTGTGGTGGCCGGCGAACATCATCGAGATGAAGATGCCGGTGACCTCGCCGGCACTGAAATGCGGGGTGCCGTCCTCTTTCTGCACCGAGACCAGCACATCGAGCAGGTCGCGGTCGTCCTTGTCGGCGGGCGGGTTCGCGATCCGCCCGTTCATGATCTCCTGGACGAGTTCGACGAGCGCGGCCCGGGATTCGTCGCGGATCCGGAAGCTCTCGATCGGCATGTACGGGTCCACATACGCCAGCGCGTCGGTACCGCGTTCCAGGTTGTGGTAGAGGTGCGCGAACCGGCTGTCCAGTTCCTCGCGGAACTTCGTCCCGATCAGACAGGCGGAGGATGTGTAGATGGTGAGTTCGGCGAAGAAATCGAGCAGGTCTATCTCGCCTTCCTCGCCCCAGCCCGCCAGCATCCGGTCGACCTCTTTCTCGATGGTCGCCGCGTGCCCGCGCATCTGGTCGCCGCGCAGCGCGGAGTTGTGCAGCATCTCCTTGCGCCGTTCCGGGCTGGCGTCGAATACCACGCCCTCGCCGAAGATGGGCTTCATGAAGGGGTAGGCGGCGGCCTGGTCGAGGTCGGAGTCGGCGGCACGGAAGAAGAATTCGTTCGCTTCGGCGCCGGTGAGCAGGACGACGTGGCGTCCGGCGAGCTCGAACTGGCCGACGTCACCGCATTCCGCCCGCACCCGGCGCATGAGCGCGATCGGGTCGGTCCGGAATTCCTCCAGGTGGCCGTGTTCGTGTTCGCCTCCGGACACCCGCGGCGGTTTCACCGAAGTCATGTGGAAATCCTTCCCCAGATTACTGTCCAGGATCTATGGTAGACACCTGTCTGGACAGTACTACGGGATGTTGCGCGCAAGCAAGGCGTGTCACCTCTCTCCATCCCTGGCGCGCTGTCGGGATGCCATATTGTCCGGCGAATCCACCGCCACCGAACTCGTCGACACCTGCGTGCGCACCTTCGGTGCCGTCGACGTACTCGTCAACTGCGCCGGGTCGCCGAACCCGCCGGCTCCTCCATCCTCGACGTCAGCACCCGCGATCGGCGCGCCCTGCTCGACTCCCACCTCACCACCAGTCGAAGAACTGCTCCCCGCGGAGTGGACGGCCGCCTCCGCCACCGGCACTCCCGAACAGTGCGCGAGCCGGATCGCCGATCAGTTCGCGGCCGGCGCCGACGGCGTGATCCTGCACGGCAACACACCCACCGAACTCGCACCCGTTCTCGACGCGTGGCGGCGCCACCAGCCTGTACTCGCACGAGGAATAACCCCGCACACCCCTCCGTTCAAGTAGATGCAAACGCATAGAACCTACGGTGGGAGTGACACACGATGCAGTTCGGAATCTTCTCGGTCAGCGACATCACCCGCGACCCCGTGACCGGCGTGACGCCCAGCGAGGCCGAACGGATCGACGCGATCGTGCAGATCGCGCGGAAAACCGAAGAAGTCGGCCTCGACGTCTTCGCCATCGGCGAGCATCACAACCCGCCGTTCTTCTCCTCCTCACCGACCACCCTGCTCGGCCATATCGCGGCCACCACCGAGCGACTGATCCTCACCACGGCGACCACCTTGATCACCACCAACGACCCGGTGAAGATCGCCGAGGACTACGCCATGCTGCAACATCTGTCCAAGGGCCGCATGGACCTGATGCTCGGCCGCGGCAACACCGGCCCCGTCTACCCCTGGTTCGGTAAGGACATCCGCGCGGGCCTGCCACTGGCGCTGGAGAACTACAACCTCCTGCACCGGCTGTGGCGCGAGGACGTCGTCGACTGGGAAGGCAGCTACCGCACCCCGCTGCAGGGCTTCACCGCCACCCCGCGTCCGCTCGACGGTGTGCCCCCGTTCGTCTGGCACGGCTCCATCCGCACCCCGGAAATCGCCGAACAGGCCGCCTACTACGGCAACGGTTTCTTCGCCAACCACATCTTCTGGCCCACCGCGCACTCGCTGCAGCTCATCGAGTTCTACCGGCAGCGTTTCGAACACTACGGTCACGGCACCAAGAAGCAGGCCATCGTCGGACTCGGCGGACAGGCCTATATCGCCAAGAAGTCCCAGGACGCCTGGAACGAATTCCGCCCCTACTTCAACGAAGCCCCCGTCTACGGTCACGGCCCCTCCCTGGAGGACTTCGCCGAAATGACCCCGCTGTCGGTCGGCAGCCCGCAGGAGATCATCGACAAAACCCTCACCTTCCACGACACCTTCGGTGACTACCAGCGCCAGCTGTGGCTGATGGACCACGCCGGACTGCCGCTGAAAACCGTGCTGAACCAGCTCGACCTGCTCGGCGAGGAAGTCGTGCCGATCCTGCGCAAGGAACTGGAGGCCCGCCGCGACCCAGAATCGGCCCCGGCGCCCACCCATCGGGCCCGCGTCGCCGCCGAATACGGCGACGAGCCCGCCCGGCAGGCCCGCCCCCACGCCAACCAGGGCGACAACCTGGCCGGCGCCAGCCCCTACCAGGACACCGCGAAGACCCCGGCCGACAAGTGACCAGAACCAGCGGACGGCTCGCCAACGACGCCTGGGAAGCGGTACTCACCGCCCACGCGGTACTGATGAAACAGTTCGCGGCCCAGGACGTATGGCACGGACTCACCATGCGCGAATAC
Organism: Nocardia sp. NPDC002869; assembly: GCF_046764065.1. NCBI lineage: Bacteria > Bacillati > Actinomycetota > Actinomycetes > Mycobacteriales > Nocardiaceae > Nocardia > Nocardia sp. NPDC002869. The sequence goes on along the minus strand of NZ_JBKOOL010000181.1, from coordinate 4,019 downwards.
GACGTCCTCTACACGCTGTCCAAATGCCCCGAACCCATCCGCCCCGCCGAACTCAACCGGCACGTCCTGCTCACCCAGCCGGCGCTGTCCCGGATGGTGGACCGGCTCGTCGACCGCGGCCTCGTGCAACGCACCCCCGACCCGCACGACGGCCGCGGGGTCCGGCTCTCGCTCACCGACGAGGGCCGGACCCGGCAGCGCCGCATCGGCGGCCGCCACGCCGTCGGCGTCGCCCGCGCCCTCACCGGCGCCCTCACCGACGACGAACTACGCACCCTCGAACAGCTCTGCGGCAAACTCGCCGACACCACGCAAAGGAACGAGATATGAACACCACCAACGGCCAGGGCACCACCCCCTACCGGCTGGTCGTGGTCAGCGGCGGCACCAGCAACCCGTCCTCGACCCGCATGCTCGCCGACCGGGTCGCTGCCCGCGTCGGCACCCTCGCCGGCCGGCGCGGCGCCACCGCCACCGTGCACGTCATCGACCTCCGCGAACTCGCCACCGAGATCACCACCGCGCTGGTCTCCCAGCTCATGGGCCCCAAGATGACCGCCGCCATCGAAACACTCGGCGCCGCCGACGGCCTGATCGTCGCCGCCCCCGTCTACAAGGCCGCCCCCAGCGGACTGCTCACCTCCTTCTTCCACGTCCTCGACAACGACCTGCTCATCGCCAAACCGGTGATCCTGGCCGCCACCGCCGGCAGCTCCCGGCACGCCCTGGTCGTCGACGAACAGATGCGCGCCCTGTTCGCCTTCCTGCGCACCATGACCGTGCCCACCTCCCTGTTCGCCGCCTCCGAGGACTGGAGCGACACCGACCTCGACAAACGCATCGACCGCGCCGCCCTCGAACTGGTGCTGCTGATGGAGAGCGGTTTCGCGCACAAGGTCAAAGACGAATCGTGGAACAGCTACCAGCACAGCTTCGGCAGCGCCGGCGGCACCGAAACCGGCGTCGACCTCGACACCGACCTCATGCGGCTGGCCGCCGGTGGGGGAGCGACGGTGAAACCCCGGGCCTGACCGCACAGCTGCCCGCGCCGCGGAGGCGTCACAGCCCGCGGCGCGGCCCCGCGAGCCCACCTGCCCGGTACACGTCACCGCCGAGAACCCGCGCTCGCGCGTGTTAGTTTGCTGCGGTGACCGCACCCGCCGAAACCATCGACCAGGTCACGCGATATCTCGACCTCGCCGGCGTCTTCGCCTGCGCGATGCTCGGCGGCGCGGTGTCCCGTACCGAGAAACTCGACCTGTTCGGGTTCCTCGTCGTCGGTATCGTCTCCGGCCTCGGCGGCGGCATCATCCGCGACACCCTGCTCCAGCAAGGCCCCCCGGTAGCACTCACCGACTACGCCTACCTGCCCACCGCCGTAGGCGGCACGCTCATCTCGTTCCTCATCCATCTCAGCGAACACGCCTGGGACCGCCTCTTCACCGCCCTCGATGCCGCCGTCATCGGATTCTGGGCGGTCACCGGCGCACAGAAAACCCTCGCCGCCGGCCTCGGCTGGCTCCCCGCCGTACTGCTCGGCATCACCACCGCCGTCGGCGGCGGCGCCACCCGCGATGTCCTCCTGCGACGGGTCCCGGCCGTCTTCGGCGGCAACGGTCTCTACGCCACCGTCGCCGCCGTGGTCGCCGGCACCATGGTCGTCTGCACCTACCTCGGCGCGCCCGCGATCGGCATCGTCGCCGGCATCGTCTTCTCACTCGCTCTCCGCCTCGCCGCTGTCCACTACGACTGGGGCCTGCCCAACGGCCTGGACTGGCAGCCACACACCCGCCTGGCCGCCGCCGTCCGCGGCGTCCGCACCACCCGTCGCGGCCGTACCCGCGACCCCGGCACCGAAGACAGCAGCTGACACCCGACCCCGAGCGGAGAGGCACTACCGATGAAGCGTGACGCCGCCACTGTTCTGACCGGCCTGGACGCCGCCCGCGAGGAGATCGAGAACCACTACCGCGACCTGCACGCCCACCCCGAGCTCGGCATGAGCGAACACCGCACCGCCGCGCTCGCCGCCACCGCGCTGCGCGACTACGGCTACGACGTCACTACCGGCATCGCCGGCACCGGAGTCACCGGCGTCCTCCGCAACGGCCCCGGCCCCGCCGTGCTGCTGCGCGCCGATATGGACGCCCTGCCGGTCGAGGAAGCCACCGGCCTGCCCTACGCCTCCACCGCCACCGTCGACCGTGGCGGCGTCCCACAACCGGTCATGCACGCATGCGGACACGACGTCCACGTCGCCTGCCTCCTCGGATCCGCCCGCCTGATGGCCGAGGCCCGGCACGCCTGGCACGGCACGCTCATCACGCTGTTCCAGCCCTCGGAAGAGAACGGTGACGGTGCTCGCGCCATGGTCGCCGACGGACTCACCGGCAAGATCCCCGCCCCCGACGTCGTCCTCGGCCAGCACGTCCTGCCCTATCCCGCGGGCTCCGTCGGCACCTGCCCCGGACCGTTCCTGTCCGCCGCCGACAGCCTCCGTGTCACCCTGCACGGCCGGGGCGCCCACGGCTCCCAACCCCAGGCCTCCGTCGACCCGGTCGTCATGGCGGCGATGTGCGTGCTGCGCCTGCAGACCGTGGTATCCCGGGAGATCGCGCCCACCACCCGCGCGGTCGTCACCGTCGGCAGCATCCACGCCGGCACCGGACCCAACCTCATCCCCGACGACGCCGTACTCGAAATCAATATCCGCACCTACGAGCCGGAAGTCCGCGAGCACGTCCTCAACGCCATCGAACGGATCGTGCGCGCCGAAGCCACTGGAGCCGGCGCCCCACGCGAACCCGACTTCGAGCGGATCACGACGTTCCCGCCCACCGTCAACGACCCGGAAACCACCCGCCGGGTCGCCGCAGCCTTCACCACCGCCTTCGGCGCCGCCGCCCACACCATCGAGCCCCAGACCGCCAGCGAAGACATCAGCGAAATACCCGCGGCGTTCGGCGTCCCGTTCACCTACTGGGGGCTCGGCGGCACCGACCCGGCCGCCTTCGCCGAAGCCGTCGATAAAGGCACCCTCTTCCAAGACATCCCGGTCAACCACAGCTCCCGGTTCGCGCCCGTACTGCAACCCACCCTCGACACCGGAGTCACCGCGGTCATCGTCGCCGCGCTCGCCTGGCTCGGCACCGCGGACGACGCCGGCAACCCACCACCGGGAACTGGGCAACCCGGGCACGATATGGGACGATCGGCCACGTGACCAGCAGACCCACCGCGGATCAACACCTCCGCGACCTCGCGCTGTTACGCCGCGTCCGCGACCGGATGGACCGCGAATACGCGCAACCACTCGACGTCGAGGCACTCGCCCGCGGTGTCAACATGTCCGCCGGACACCTCAGCCGCCAGTTCCGCCTCGCCTACGGCGAATCCCCGTACGGATACCTGATGACCCGCCGCATCGAACGCGCGACGGCCCTGCTGCGCCGCGGCGACCTCACCGTCACCGAAGTCTGCTTCGCCGTCGGCTGCTCCTCACTGGGCACCTTCAGCACCCGCTTCACCGAACTCGTCGGCATGCCGCCCAGCGCCTACCGGCGCCAACAAGCCGACGCCACCGCCGGCATCCCATCGTGCACGGCCAAACAGGTGACCAGACCGATCAGGAATCGAGAAGCCCCGGTGACCACCCCACAGTTAGCGTGAGCGGCATGGACATCACCATTCACGCCAGCTACCTGCCCCAGGACGATCCCGAAGCCGCCATCGGGTTCTACCGCGACACCCTCGGCTTCGAGATCCGCAACGATGTCGGCTACAACGGCCTGCGCTGGATCACCGTCGGCCCCGCCGGCCAACCCGGAACCTCCATCGTGCTGCACCCACCGGCCGCCGACCCCGGCATCACCGACGAAGAACGCACCACCATCGCCGAAATGATGGCCAAGGGCACCTACGCCGGAATCAACCTCGCCACCGAAGACCTCGACGGCACCTTCGAACGCCTCCAGGCCGGTGATGTGGAAGTGGTCCAGGAACCCACCGAACAGCCGTAC
>NZ_JBKOOL010000180.1:0-11132 GCF_046764065.1 Nocardia sp. NPDC002869 | reverse complement strand
GCCTTCGGCTCATGCGCTTTCGAGGCCGAAACGGCGAGACGGGCCTCAACCCTTTGAGGTGTCTCGTAAAACTCGACGCATGCGGGTTGCGTCGGCATTCGACGTCCACGTCGAAACGGCGGGCCGCAGAGTGCGACCCGCCGTCTTCGCTGATCGAGCGATCGACGCTATTTCCCGAGCAACTGCGCGCAGCGCAGCAGGCCCAGGTGGCTGTAGGCCTGGGGATGGTTGCCCAGGGACCGTTCGGCGATCGGGTCGTATTCCTCGCTGAGCAGCCCGGTGGGTCCGGCCACATCCACCAGCTGCGCGAACAGCGCTTCGGCGTCGGACCGTTTGCCGATCAGCAGGTAGGCCTCCACCAGCCAGGCGGCGCACAGGTGGAATCCACCTTCGCCGCCGGGCAGGCCGTCGTCGTGGTGGTAGCGGTACACCGTGGATCCGCTACGCAGTTCGGCTTCGGTGGCCACCACTGTCGCGGCGAACCGCGGGTCGGACGGGTCGATCAGACCGCTGAGTCCGATATGCAGGGTCGCCGCGTCGAGATCGATGCCGTCGTAGGCGGCGGTATAGGACTGGACTTCGTCGTTCCAGCCCTTGGCCTTGACCTCCGCGGCGATGGTTTCGCGCAGCGGCGCCCAGTCGCTGTCGACGGGACGGTCGAACTTCTCCGCCAGGGTCAGTGCCCGGTCGATGGTGAGCCAGCCCATCACCTTCGAGTAGACGTGGTGGCGGGGGTTGCCGCGGATTTCCCAGATGCCGTGGTCGGGTTCGGTCCAGCGGCGCTGCACCGCCGAGACCATCGCGTGTACGAGTTCCCAGTCGGCGTCGGGAAGTACCTTGCGCGGATCGGTGGTGCCCTGCTTCTCCCGGGCGTGGGCCAGGCTGGTGATGAGGTCCACGATCGGGCCGAAGACGTCCAGCTGGACCTGCATGTTGGCCGCGTTGCCGACCCGCACCGGCCGTGATCCGGCGTAACCGGGCAGCTGGTCGATCACGGCCTCCGGCGGCAGGGTTTCGCCGTAGATCGTGTACAGCGGGTGCAGGCGTTCGGGGCCGGGCAGGGTTTCCAGCACCCGGTGCACCCATTCCAGATACTGTTCGGCCTCACCCAGGGAGCCCAGCGAGACCAGGGCGCTGGCGGTGAGCGCGGCATCGCGCAGCCAGCAGTAGCGGTAGTCCCAGTTGCGGACGCCGCCGATATCCTCCGGCAGCGAAGTGGTGGCCGCGGCCAGGATCGATCCGGACGGCGCGTGCACCAGCCCGCGCAGGGTGAGCGCGGACCGTTTCATCAGGTCGGGTTTGAGGGCGGGCAGGTCGAGGGTCGCCGCCCATTCTTTCCAGTACAGTTCGGCGATCCGCCGCCGTTCGCCCTCACCGGTGGCGGCAGGCGTCAGATCATGTGTGCCGCAACGCAGTTCCAGCACGATCGGGCCATCGGACGGGTCCACGACCGCGGTGGCCGAATCGTGGGCGCCGTCGCTGTGGATCTGCCACTGCACCCCGGGGGCGCGCAGCACGACCGGATCGTTGGTGCCCCAGACCCGCAGGCCGTCGGTTTCCACCTGGATGGACACCGGAACCTGGCCGAATTCCGGCCGCGGGGCGAAGATGATCTCGGCGGGTGCCGTACCGGTGATCACCCGGGTGAGATCGGTGCGGTCGGGGTCGACGTCATGCGGAAGATAGTCGGTGACCTGCAGTTTCGCCCAGCGGGTCTCGACGGTCATGGTGCCGTCGACGTACCGCTGGGACAGGGGCAGGCCCGGCCGCTGCGGGCAGATGGAGAAGTGCCCGGCGTCCATACCACCCAGCAGGTGGGCGAAGACGGCGGCCGAATCCGGCTCCGGGTGGCAGAACCAGGTGACGGTGGCATCGGGGGTGACCAGTGCGACCGAACGCGGGCTGGCCATCATGGTCAGCCGTTCGATCCGGGGCGCGCTGGCGCCGGCCAGCCAGGTGCGGCGTTCCTCGAGCAGGAAAGCCAGCGCGTGCGAGACCGCCTCGGTGCTGTCGACCCGGTATTTGGCCAGCGATTCGCCCTCGCCGACCTTGATGCCGATATCGGGCCCGGTCAGCGCGCGGAACGCTTTCTCGTCGGTGACGTCGTCACCGAAGAACACCGCCGCCGACGCGCTCTCCTGGTGGCGGACCGTGCTGAGGGCCGAACCCTTGTCGGTCGGCACCACGGCCAGTTCGATCACGGCTTTACCCTCGGTGACCTGCACGCCGACCCAGCAGGCCGGACCCTGGCGGGCCTGGCCGAGGGCGCGGCGGCCGATCTCGGGGGTGGCGTTGCGCACGTGTAGCGCGACGCTGGCGGGTTTGGTCTCCACCGTGACGCCCGGATGGTCCGCGGCGATCTTGTTGAGGGCGGTCACCACCTCCCGCAGCAACTGCCTGGCGTCACTGTCGATGGCGTGTACGAAACCCACGTCGAATTCCGAGCCGTGGCTGCCGATCAGCTGCACTTCGACCGGTAGCCGGGAGAGTGCGGCGAGGTCACGCAGCGCTCTGCCGGATATGACCGCGGCCGTGGTGCCGGACAAACCGGCCAGCGCGCGTAATGCCCGCACGGATTCCCCGTGCGGGTACGCCTTGGCCGGATCGGAGACGATGGGAGCGAGTGTCCCGTCGTAGTCCGATGCGACGAGCAGCCGAGGGACGCGCGCGACCGTCGACAGCGCTCGGCGGAGTTCCAGTGGCAGATCCTGTGCGCTCACACATCCAACCTATTGATCGGAGCTTTCGTTAAGAGGGGGCGCGCATGACAATACTGTGTCATGTCCGCTGATCCGATTCGGTGGGAAGTGTGGGCGGGTACCCCCGGCTCGACGTGCGGGTGAACCTGCGCCCGGTGTCGTTCCGACGCGAAATCCGCAGGGCCAGCTCACCGGCGTGCGTGGGGGATTGCGAAGTTTTCCCGGCTCGCGCGACCCCGCAGCGAACGCTCGGACACCGCCGCGCCCCATCGCGGCCGGTGAGTCACCGGCGGCGGCCACCGGGCGTGGCGGCGCGGGTCTCAGGAGCGCTGACCGAGCAGGAGATCGACGGTCAGCTCGAGCCGTTCGGAGACATCGGTCGCGGAGGCGCGGCGGGTGAGCCAGGCGACCAGATTCGACAGCCACACATCGCTGATGACCCGGGCGATGGCGAGCTGGCGATCGGTGGGTTCGCCGTCGTTCATGGCCCGGGCGAACACCCGGTCCATCACCTTGCCGACCCGGTCCACCTCGGCGGCGGCCGAGGCGTCGGCGAACATGAACGCACGGGTCATGGCCTCGGTGAGCAGCGGGTCGCGCTGCATCATCCGGGTGATCTGGGAGAGCAGCGCGTGCATCCGCTCCTCCGGCGATTGACCCGCCAGCGGTTTGCGTTTGCCCTCGAACTGCTCGAACTCCCGCGCCAGCGCCGAGACCAGCAGGTGCACCTTGGACGGGAAATACCGGTACAGGGTGCCGACCGCGACATCGGCGCGTTCGGCGACCGCGCGCATCTGCACCGCGTCGTAGCCGCCCTTGGAAGCGAGCGCGAGGGTGGCGTCCAGGATCCGCTTGCGGCGTTCCCGCTGCGCGGCGGAGCTCAGTTCGTCCTCCCGCAGCGTGGTGACGGGGGCGGCTGTCGCCGCACCCGGATCGCCGGGCTGGGAACGGGAGGGGCTGGCCATGGAGTGGACTTCCTTTCCGTGACGTGTCGCGGACGTCAGCGCGTGCGGCGATGCGGTGGGCGCTTCTCTTGACTTCCGCCCACCGTGGATATTAGAACATGTTCTAGGTGTGGGAGTCACGCCGGAAAGGCGGTATGGACTGTGACCATCGCCACCACTGACGAGCATAAAGCCGTTCAACAGTCGATGAGCGGGTGGGCAGCAGCGGCCCAACCGATTGCAACAATGCGGGCCGACGCGACCGACTTCTGGCGTACGTACTGGGCAACGCTGACCGATCTCGGGATCTTCCGGGTGGCGGTGGCCGAGGAGGCGGGCGGTGCGGGCGGATCGGTCTCCGATCTGGCCGTATTCATCGAACAGGCAGCACACGACATGGTCGGCGGCCCCCTGCTGACCACGGCGATCGCCGGCCTGGTGACCGCCGGGCGGCTGCCGGAGGAACAGCCCTGCGGGATCGCGCTGGATACGGTCGCCGGGGACGAGACCGCGCCCGGCGGCGGACCGGCGGTGCCGGCCCTCGACGGTGCCGGAACGCTCAGCGGTAGCTGGGAATCGGTACTCGGCGCCGCGCCCGGAGTCGCGGTGCTGCTGCCGGTGGACACCGCGGAGGGCCGACGCTGGTGCCTGCTCGGCCCGGATACGCCCGGACTGCAACTCGAAGCCCTGGAACCGCTCGACCTGACCACCCCGCTGGCCCGGGTCCGCTGCACCGAGGTCCGGGTCGACCCGGACGCGGTGTTCACCCCCGATTACGCGGTGGAAGACCTGCTGGTCGCGCTGGTCGTGGCCGAACTCGCCGGCGTGACCGGCTGGTGCCTGACGACCGCGGTCGACTACGCGAAGGTCCGCGAGCAGTTCGGGCGGCAGATCGGGTCGTTCCAGGCGGTCAAACACATCTGCGCGTGGATGCTGTGCCGCACCGAACTCATCCGGTCGGTGGCCGCCGACGCGGCCGCCGCGGTCGACTCCGGCGGCGCCGAACTGCCGATCGCCGCCGCCATCGCCGCCGCCATCAGCCTGGACGCCGCGGTGGACACCGCGAAGGACTGCATCCAGGTACTCGGCGGGATCGGCTTCACCTGGGAACACGATGCCCACCTGTACCTGCGCCGGGCGACCGCGCTGCGCCAGCTGCTGGGCGGCGCGCCGTACTGGCGGGCCCGGGTCACCGAGCTGACCCGGGCCGGTAGGCGCCGCACCACCGGCGCCGACCGGGTCTTCGCCGACGCGGCGCTGGCCGGCGGGGAGACCGATACCGAGGTGGCCACCGATGAACTCGCCGCCGAGGTCGCGCGTATCGCCGCGCTGCCGGCCGCGCGGCAGCGCGGTGCGCTGGCCGACGCGGGGCTGATCATGCCGCACTGGCCGCAGCCCTACGGTCGCGGCGCCGATCCGATGACCGGATTGGTGATCTCCGAGGAACTGCGCCGGGCCGGGCTGACCGTTCCCGACCTCACCATCGGCGGCTGGGCGATCCCGACCCTGCTCCAGCACGGCACCCCCGAGCAGATCGAACGGTTCGCCTGGCCGACCCTGCACGGCGAGGTGGTGTGGTGCCAGCTGTTCAGCGAACCGGGGGCCGGTTCGGATCTGGCCGCCCTGCGCACCACCGCCGAACGCACCGAGGGCGGCTGGGTACTCAACGGCCAGAAGGTGTGGACTTCCCTGGCCAAGGAGGCGAACTGGGCCATCTGCCTGGCGCGCACCGACCCGAGTGCGCCCAAGCACAAGGGCATCAGCTATTTCCTGGTCGATATGCGCAGTGCCGGGATCGATATCCGGCCGCTGGTGCAGATCACCGGCGAGGCCCGGTTCAGCGAGGTCTTCCTGGACGGGGTCTTCGTGCCCGACGACTGTGTGGTCGGCGCGCTGGGCAACGGCTGGAAGATCGCCCGCTCCACGCTGTCGGCCGAACGGGTCGCCATGAGCGGTAACGGGATCGGGCCGGCGCTCGAGGAGCTGATCGCCAAACTCCCGGCGACCGGACGCGGGTCGGAGCTGCTGAACGATCGGCTGGGCGGTTTCGTCGCCGACGCCATCGCCGGGCTGCTGCTGGAACAGCGCGCGGCGGTCCGGATCCTGGCCGGCGCCGACCCCGGCGCGCAGAGCAGTGTGCGCAAACTCGTGGGCGTGCGGCATCGGCAGGCGGTCGCCGAGTTCGCCGTCGAGGTGGCCGGGCCGGCCGGCGCGCGGACCACCGAGGACACCTCGGAATTCCTGCTCACCCGCTGTCTGTCGATCGCGGGCGGAACCGAGCAGATCCTGTTGACCGTGGCAGCCGAGCGGATTCTGGGACTACCCCGCGACGCGGCCGGCTAGTTCGTGCGACGACTGGAGAGCAGAACGTGGACTTCACCCGAGACGAGGCTCAAGAGGCGGTGGCCGAGGTCGTCGTCGGACTACTGGAGCGGGAGGCGGCGCGCGACGCCGAACTCTGGCCCAAGATAGCGGCTACGGGCCTGCTGTCGGTCGCGCTACCGGAACGGTTCGGTGGCGACGATATGGGCATAGACGCCGTATCGGTGCTGCTGACCGAGCTGGCCACCGATGCCGTGGCCGCCCCGGCGCTGCCCACCCTGGGTTTCGGCGTGCTGCCGCTGCTGGGGGCGGCGCCCGAGGCGGTGGCCGCGGAGGTGTTCCCGGCGGTCGCCGAGGGCGCGGTGCTGACCGCGGCGATCAGCGAACCCGGCGCGCCCCTGACCACCGAACCCACCACCAAGGCCGAGGTGACCGGTGACAAGGTGCGGATCACCGGGTACAAGGTGGCGGTGCCGTGCGCCGATCAGGCGCGCTGGCTGCTGGTGACCACGGATTCCGGGGTCGCGGTAATCGATTCGGATGCCGCGGGCCTGTCCCTGACCCCCTCGGCCGTATCCGGCGAACTCGCCGAATTCTCGGTGAAACTGGACGGGGTCGAGGTACCCGCCGACCGGCTGCTGCCGGACGCGGGCCCCCGGCTGCACCGGTTCGCGCTCGCCGCCATCGGCGCGGCGGCCGACGGTTTGCTCTCGGGTGCGGTGAAATTGACCGCTGCCCATGTGGGCACGCGGCAGCAGTTCAACCGGCCGCTCGCCGAGTTCCAAGCGGTGGCCCAGCAGATCGCCGACCTCTATGTGGTGTCCCGCACGCTGCATGTGGCTGCCGTCTCGGCGAATTGGGCTCTTGGACAAGATGATTCGAGTCCGGAGCGGCAGCAGCGGATCGACGACGATCTGAACGTCCTCGCCTACACTGTGGCCGCGGAACTTCCGCGTGCCATGCAGAAATGTCACCACCTGCACGGCGGCATCGGCGTGGATGTCACCCACTCGATGCATCGCTACTACTCACAGTCCAAGGACCTCGCCCGCTGGCTGGGCGGCGCCGCGTTGCGGCTCGAACGATTGGGGGCAGGGTGTTCATAGATCTGACCAGCGAACAGCGCAAACTACGCGACGACCTGCGCGCCTACTTCGCCGATCTGGTCACGCCGGAGGAGTCCGCCGCCATGGCGGTCAACCGGCACGGCGACGCCTACCGCGAGGTGGTGCGCCGGATGGGCCGCGACGGCTGGCTGGGTGTGGGCTGGCCCAAGGAGTACGGCGGCCAGGGTTTCGGCCCGGTCGAACAGCAGATCTTCTTCAACGAGGCATCCCGGGCCGATGTCCCGCTGCCGCTGGTCACCTTGCTGACCGTCGGCCCGACGCTGCAGCAGTTCGGCACGCAGGAACAGAAAGAGAAGTTCCTGCCCGGGATCCTCGCCGGCGATATCCATTTCGCCATCGGGTACTCCGAGCCGGAGGCCGGTACCGATCTCGCGGCACTGCGCACCAGCGCGTCCCGCGACGATTCGGGCGACTGGATCGTCAACGGTCAGAAGATCTTCACCACCGGCGCACACGAGGCCGACTACATCTGGCTGGCCTGCCGCACCGGCCCGGTGGCCGACCGGCACCGCGCGATCACCATCCTGATCGCGGATACGAAGGATCCGGGCTACTCCTGGACCCCGATCATCACCGCCGACGGCGCCCATCACACCAACGCCACCTACTTCGACAGCGTCAAAGTTCCGGCGAACATGCTGGTCGGTGAGGTGAACAAGGGCTGGCGCCTGATCACCACCCAGCTCAATCACGAGCGGGTGAGCCTGGGACCGTCGGGCAAGATCGAACAGCTCTACGACCGGGTCCGTGATTGGGCGCGGCCGCGCGGCGTACTCGACGATCCCGACGCGCGCGCGGCACTCGGGCGCATCCATGCCATGACCCGGCTCAACGAACTGCTGAACTGGCAGGTGGCGGCCACGGCCGACGATCCGAACATCGATCCGTCCCAGGTCGTCGCGGACGCTTCGGCGACCAAGATCTTCTCCACCGAATCGCTGCAGGAGGCGGGCCGGCTGGCCGAGGAGATCATCGGCCGGTTCGGCGACCCGGCCGAACCCGCGACCGCCGAGCTGATGACCTGGCTCGACCGGCGGACGAAGCAGAACCTGGTGGTGACCTTCGGCGGCGGCGTCAACGAGGTGATGCGCGAACTCGTCGCCTCGGCGGGCCTGAAACTGCCCCGCGTACCCCGCTGATGCGATCCTCCGCCTTCGCTCCGGCGTCCGCTTCGGGTGGTGAAGTGTCCGGCCACCGGTTGCCTGCTGTTGTGGACCTCGTGCGGTTCTCTGTGTCGGACGTGACCAGCGGTGCCGAGTTCAGCGAGGCCATCGACCTGCGCGCCGTGAGCGCGCCGAAACAGTAAGGAGCGCCGTGCCGGATATCAGTACACCGGAAGCGATCATCGCCGCCGCGGAGCGGATCAAGGCGGCCGGGGCCAGTGCGCCGCGGCCCGGCCGCGATCCGGTGAACCAGCCGATGATCAACAACTGGGTGGAGGCGCTGGGCGACAGCAATCCCGTCTATGTCGACGAGGCGGCCGCGAAGGCCGCCGGGTTCGACGGGATCGTGGCCCCGCCCGCCATGGCCCAGGTGTGGACCATGCTGGGTTTGGGTGGCCGCCGTCCGTCCGACGATCCGATGGAGGCCACCAACGCGCTGCTCGACTCCGCCGGGTACACCTCGGTGGTCGGCACCAACTGCGAGCAGATCTACCACCGCTATGTGCGGCCCGGCGAAGAGGTGAGCATCACCAGCGCGCTGGACAGTATCAAGGGCCCGAAACGTACCGGGCTGGGTGAGGGGTTCTTTCTGACCTACCGCACCAGCTGGTACGTCGGCGACGAACTCGTCACCGAGATGCTCTTCCGCATCCTGAAGTTCGCCCCGGGTGCGGCCGCCGCCCCGGAACCGGCACCCGCCGAACGGGTGCGGCCGCTGGTCTCCCCGGACACCGAGTTCTTCTGGGAGGGCACGAAAGCCGGCGAGTTGCGGATCCAGAAGCTTCCCGACGGGAGCCTGCGGCATCCCCCGATCCCGGCCATCTGGCAGGACAAGACCGAACCGGTCGATTACGTGGTGTCCTCCGGGAAGGGCACGGTGTTCAGCTACGTCGTGCACCACGCGCCCAAGGTGCCGGGGCGGGATCTGCCGTTCGTGGTCGCGCTGGTGGAACTCGACGAGGGGGTGCGGATGCTGGGTGAACTGCGCGGTGTCGAACCCGCTCAGGTCGAGGTCGGGTTGGCGGTCGTGGCCGGTTTCGAGAAGCTCGACGACGATACGGTGCTGCCGTTCTGGAAGGTGACCGCATGACCGCCACATTCGACCCGGCCGCGGTCCGGGTCGGGACCGAACTGCCCGAACTGTCGATCCACGCCGATCCGACGTTCGTCATCAGCACCGCACTGGCCACCCGGGATTTCCAGGACGTGCACCACGATCGGGACAAGGCGGTCGAACGCGGTTCGAAGGACATCTTCGTCAACATCCTCACCGATACCGGTCTGGTGCAGCGGTTCGTGACCGACTGGTCGGGGCCGAGCACGGTCGTGAAATCCATCGCGCTGCGGCTCGGGGTGCCGCTGTACGCGTACGACACGCTGACCCTCACCGGCAAGGTCGTCGAACTCGACGGCGAGGACGTCCGGCTGGAGGTCGTCGGCAAGGACAGTTTGGGCGATCACATCGTCGCGACGGTGGTCGCGACGGTACCGGGTGCCGGAGGCGGGGCGTGAGCGCAGCCGCGACGCACAGTCGGTGTCCAGCCCGCGGAACGAGGAACACATGATGAATTCGCAACATCCCCTGTCCGGCCGGGCCGCCATCGCGGGGATCGGCGCCACCGATTTCTCCAAGGAATCCGGTCGCAGCGAACTGCGGCTGGCCGCCGAAGCCGTAACCGCGGCCCTGGCCGACGCCGGGCTCACCCCGGCCGATGTCGACGGGCTGACCACCTTCACGATGGATACCAACCTGCAGGTCGCGGTCGCCCGCGCGGTCGGCATTCCGCAGTTGAAGTTCTTCAGCCATATCGGGTACGGCGGTGGCGCGGCATGCGCGACCGTGCAGCAGGCGGCGATGGCCGTGGCGACCGGGGTCGCCGATGTGGTCGTGGCGTACCGGGCGTTCAACGAGCGGTCGGTGTCCCGGTTCGGGCAGTTCTCCACCTCGCTGGCGGCCGCGCCCACGTCCTCGGGTATCGACGCCGGATGGTCGTATCCGCACGGTCTGGGTACGCCCGCCGCGCAGGTGGCGATGGTCGCCCGGCGGTACATGCACGTCTATGGTGCGACCTCCGCCGATTTCGGCCGGGTCGCGGTGGCCGATCGCAGGCACGCGGCGGTGAACCCGAACGCGTTCTTCTACAACAAGCCGATAACCCTGGAGGACCACCAGAATTCACGCTGGATCGCCGAACCGCTGCATCTGCTGGATTGCTGTCAGGAATCCGACGGCGGCGTGGCGATCGTGGTGACCAGTGTGGAGCGGGCGTGGGACCTGCCGAATCCGGCGGCCGTGATCACCGCCGCGGCGCAGGGCAGCGGCGCCGATCAGTACGTGATGACGAGCTACTACCGCGATGCCCTGACCGGGTTGCCGGAAATGGGCCTGGTCGGCGACCAGCTGTGGGAGCAGAGTGGTTTGCGGCCCGCCGATATGCAGGCCGCAATTCTGTACGACCACTTCACCCCGTTCGTCCTCATGCAGCTGGAGGAACTCGGTTTCTGCCCGCGCGGTGAAGCGAAGGATTTCATTGCCGACGGGGCTATCGAAATCGGCGGAAAACTCCCGATCAATACCCACGGCGGGCAGTTGGGGGAGGCATATATCCACGGCATGAACGGCATCGCCGAGGGTGTGCGACAGGTGCGGGGGACGTCGGTCAATCAGGTCGATGCGGTGGAGAACGTACTGGTCACCGCGGGGACCGGGGTGCCGACCTCGGGGCTGGTGCTGAGCACGGACCGGGTCGCGTAACCGGGCCGGCGCCGGTCGCGTGGTCAACCGTGATAGACACCTGCCGCGGGGCGGGCGCGGGTGGGGGCGGGGGGGGGCCGGCGGGGCGGACAACCTGTGAGTGATGAGCAAAGCACAGACCA
>NZ_JBKOOL010000179.1:0-11152 GCF_046764065.1 Nocardia sp. NPDC002869 | reverse complement strand
GGGCTGCGGCATCCCCCGCGCCGACCGGACCCGCCGAGGTACCGGTGGGCTCGAACAGCCCGGGCTCGGCCGGAGCGAATGCGGGCGGAGCCGTCAGTGATTCGCGCACCGACTCCGCGACAGCCCGGTCCACACTCGATTGCGGACTACGGGCTTCGGTCCCGAGTTCGCTGAGTTTGGCCAAGATGCGCTTACTGGTCACGCCGAGCCGTTTGGCCAAGGCATGTACTCGGATTCGCTCCGGCAAGTGATCGTCGTCCTGTGATGTTGTGTCCAGCGGCTCTTGATCGGCCACGAAGTCTCCTCGGGCCCCCGGGCGCGTTCCTCTTCGAGTGACGCGGCCGTCGCGGGGACGCTTTCCGTCCGCCTCGCGCGGTTGGCGCGAGGTCCATGGTCTCGCCCCGCGCGCCCGGTTATCTCCACTATCACGTCGGTCGGGCTAACTGGCCACGCGGCGCCTGGCATATGGCTGAACGCCGCGGTCCGAGCGCTCGTCCAGCGCGCCGGGCAGACGCAGCCCCAGAAATCCGGCTGTGCGTCCGCGGCAGCGATGGCGGCATCGTTCCGCAGTGTGTCATCCGGTCGTGCCCACTGTGGAGCGCAACCATGTATCAGTATCCCACACCGTGCGCCAGGTGTTCGCCGTGGCGCTGGGTGAGGCACTGGCACGGGTCCGGTCGGCCCGTCACCGGACAGTGATCAGAGGGGGAATTCGGGGAACCAGAGGGAGATTTCGCGTTTGGCCGAGTCGGGCGAGTCCGAACCGTGGACCAGGTTGTACTGGGTCTCGAGGCCCAGGTCACCGCGGATACTGCCGGGTGCGGCCTTCTCTACGGGATCGGTACCGCCGGCCAGCTGCCGGAAGGCGGCGATGGCGCGCGGGCCCTCCAGGACGGCCGCGACGACCGGCCCCGAGGTGATGAACTCGATCAGCGAGCGGTAGAACGGCTTCTCCGCGTGCTCGGCGTAGTGTTCGGCGGCCACTTCCTCGGTCACCTGTTTGAGCTCGAGGGCCGCGATGGTGAGACCCTTGCGCTCGATCCGGTTCAGTACTTCGCCGACGTAGCCGCGGGCCACACCGTCCGGTTTGATCAGAATCAACGTCTGCTCTGTCACGCGGTCAGCCTAATGGGCGCCGTCGGGCGGGGCCCAACCAGTCCTCCCCCGGCCTACGCGTGAGTAGCGTCGGCCTGACCAGGCCGGGTGGGCGGATCGCGGAGGACGGCCCGGCGACCTCGGTCAGGAACCGCCGGACATGCGCTGGCTCGGCAACGTCCCCTCGTCCATCCGCCGTTTCACGTCCGAGCGCAGCAGCAGGATGAAGGCCCAGACCGCGAGGAAGATCACGCCGATGATCGCGATCGACAGATGGAACACCCCGCCGATCAGCACCGGCACCTGCAACCCCAGATTGAACGGAACCGCCCAGGAACGACGCTGCAGACCCGCGCCCGCGATCATCACCAGGGCAAGTACCACCAGGTAGGTACCCGATACCCAGGTGACACCACCGGCGATATCGGCGACCACCGGCAGCGCCAGCAACACCGTGATCGCCTCGAGTACGAGGGCACCCGCCATCACCCCGCGCAGGCCCTTCCAGGGATCGGGCGGAGCCGGGGTCGTCGCCTCGGGCTTCGGCGCTTCGGGCTCACTCATGCTGTTCCTCGTTGTCGGCGGCGGCCGGCCCCGGGCATTACGCCGGGTCCTTCCCGAACAGGGCGCGCGCGGTGCCGGCGGTGACCACCGAGCCGGTGACCACCACACCCGCGCCGGAGACCATCTCACCGGACGCGCCGACCTCCTCCGCGAGCGCGACGGCGGTTTCCAGCGCATCCGGCAACGAGTCCGCGGTGACCACCCGCTCGTCGCCGAACCGCTGAACCGCCAGATCGGCGAGCTGATCCACCGGCAGCGCCCGGGGGGACCCGTTGGTGGTCACCACTATCTCGTCGAAAACCGGCTCCAGCGCGGCGAGGATACCGCCGACGTCCTTGTCGGCCAGCACCGCGACCACACCGACCAGCTTGCGGAAATCGAACTCGGAGGTCAGCGTCGCGGCCAGCGCGGTAGCACCGGCCGGGTTGTGCGCGGCATCAATGAACAGGGTGGGCGCGTTGCGCATCCGTTCCAGGCGCCCGGGACTGGTGACCTCGGCGAAACCGGCACGGACCGCATCGATGTCCAGTTGGCGCTGGGCGCCGGCCCCGAAGAACGCTTCCACCGCGGCCAGCGCGAGCGCCGCGTTGTGGGCCTGGTGCTCGCCGTGCAGGGGCAGGAAGATCTCGTCGTAGACCCCGCCGAGCCCCTGTAGTTCGAGCTGCTGCCCGCCCACGGCGATCCGCCGGCTCAGCACCTGGAATTCCGAACCGGCCCGCGCCACCGCCGCGTCGGTTTCCACGGCCCGGCGGAGCAGTACCTCGAGCGCCTCGGGGTCCTGTTCGGCGATGATCGCGACCGTATCGGTGGGGACCAGCGACTCGGGGGCGCGTTTGATGATCCCGGCCTTCTCCTTGGCGATGGAGGCCAGATCCGGGCCCAGGTATTCGGTGTGGTCGAGGCCGATGGGGGTGATGACCGCGACCTGCGCGTCGATCACATTGGTGGCGTCCCAGCTGCCACCCATACCGGTCTCCACGACCGCCACGTCCACCGGCGCCTCGGCGAACGCCGCGTAGGCCATGGCGGTGAGCACCTCGAATTTGCTCATCGCCGGGCCGCCCGCGGTCGCCGACTGGGCGTCGATCATCTCGATATAGGGCTGCATCTCGCGGTACAGCTCGACGTAGCGGGCCGGGGAGATCGGCCGGTTGTCGATGCTGATCCGCTCGGTGGCCAGCTGCAGATGCGGGCTGGTGAGCCGGCCGGTCCGGCGGTGCAGCGCGGTGAGCAGGGAGTCGATCATCCGGGTCACCGAGGTCTTACCGTTGGTGCCCGCGACATGGATTGCCGGGAACCCGTGCTGCGGTGAACCCAGCACATCCATCAGCGTGGCGATCCGGGTGAGCGACGGTTCGATCTTGGTTTCCGGCCAGCGCTGGTCGAGTTCCGCCTCGACCAGGGCCATCTCCGCAAGATCCACCGGTGACGGCCCGGTGCCGAGCCGGGAGCCGCCGTTGCGGGGCTCCGGCTCGGCATCGTCGTCGTGGGCGTTCACTTGCCGCTCAGCTCGGCCAGGCGGGCCCCGATCCGCTCCACCTCGGCCGCGGCGACCTCACGCCGGGCCCGGATCTTGTCCACCACCGGTTCCGGCGCCTTGGCCAGGAACGCCTCGTTACCGAGTTTGGCCTCGGTGCCCGCGAGTTCCTTCTGCGCGACCGCCAGATCCTTCTCCAGGCGCCGCCGCTCGGCCGCGAGGTCCACGGTGCCGGAGGTGTCGACCTCGACGGTGACCGTGGTGCCGCTGAGCCGCACCTCCACGGAAGCGGTGGCCGCGAAATCCGCGCCGGGCTCGGTGAGCCGGCCCAGCGTGCTCACTTCCGGATGGAGATGCGCCAGGCCCGCCGCGTCCAGGCCGAGCACCCGTGCCGCGACCTTCTGCTTGTCGTTCAGACCCTGATCACTGCGGAACCGGCGAATCTCGGTGACCAGCCGCTGCACATCGGCGATACGCTGCGCCGCGCCGGTATCGGTGGGTGTCCCGGTGCGCTCCGGCCAGGCCGCCACGACCACCGACTCCGCGCCGGTCAGCGCCTGCCACAGCGATTCGGTGACGAACGGGATCACCGGGTGCAGCAACCGCAGCACCGCGTCGAGCACCGACCCGAGCACGACCCGGGTGGATTCGGCCCGCTCCTCGCTTTCGGCGAACTGGACCTTGGACAGTTCCAGATACCAGTCGCAGAGCTCGTCCCACGCGAAGTGGTAGAGCGCCTCGCAGGCCTTACCGAACTCGTAGGCGTCGAACGCGGCGTCGACCTCGGCGAGCACCTCGTCGAGCCGGTCCACGATCCAGCGGTCGGCGTCGGTCAGCGTCTCCCGCGCCGGCACCGTCCCCGGGCGGGCGCCGTTCATGAGCGCGAACTTCGTCGCGTTGAACAGCTTGGTGACGAAACTGCGCGAGGCCAGGGCATGGGGTTCGCCGACCGAGAGATCACTGCCGGGCTGGGCGCCGCGGGCGAGCGTGAAGCGCAGCGCGTCCGCGCCGTAGTTGTTGATCCAGTCCAGCGGGTCGATCCCGTTGCCCCGGGACTTCGACATCTTCCGGCCGAACTGGTCGCGGATCAGACCGTGCAGGAAGACATCCTCGAAGGGAATCTGATAGGCCCCGCCCTTACCGGCGGACACCGCGGCGTCGTCGGCGACGAAGGTACCGAACATCATCATCCGGGCCACCCAGAAGAACAGGATGTCGTATCCGGTGACCAGCACGCTGGTCGGATAGAACTTCGCCAGCTCCGGGGTCGCGTCCGGCCAGCCCATCGTGGAGAACGGCCACAGCCCGGAGGAGAACCAGGTGTCCAGGACGTCGGGATCCTGCACCCATCCCTCGGGGGCCTGCTCGTCGGGGCCGACGCACACGACTTCGCCCTCGGGCCCGTACCAGATGGGAATACGATGACCCCACCACAGCTGCCGCGAGATACACCAGTCGTGCATATCGTCGACCCAGTCGAACCAGCGCGGTTCCTGGCTCGCCGGGTGGATCACGGTATCGCCGTTGCGGACCGCGTCACCGGCCGCCTTGGCCAGCGATTCGACCTTCACCCACCACTGCATGGACAGCCGCGGCTCGATCGCTTCGCCGCTGCGTTCGGAATGCCCGACACTGTGCAGGTAAGGGCGCTTCTCGGCGACGATCCGGCCCTCGGAGGCCAACCGCTCACGAATCTTCACCCGCGCCTCGAACCGGTCCATCCCGTCGAATTCGGTACCGGTATCGGCGATCCGGCCGCGTTCGTCCATGATCGTGGGCATCGGCAGGTTGTGCCGCAGGCCCATCTCGAAGTCGTTCGGATCGTGGGCGGGCGTGATCTTCACCGCGCCGGAACCGAATTCGGGATCCACGTAGTCGTCGGCGATGATCGGGATCCGCCGGCCGGTGATCGGATGTTCGAGGGTGGTACCGATCAGCTCCCGGTACCGGGGATCCTCCGGGTGCACCGCGACCGCGGTGTCACCGAGCATGGTCTCCACCCGGGTGGTGGCGACCACGACATGCGGTTCGGCATCATCGAGCGACCCGTACCGCAGGGACACCAGTTCACCCTCGACATCCTCGTACTTGACCTCGATATCGGAGATGGCGGTACGCAGTTCCGGCGACCAGTTCACCAGCCGCTCGGCACGATAGATCAGACCCGCGTCGTAGAGGCGTTTGAAGATCGTCTGGACCGCGCGCGACAGGCCCTCGTCCATGGTGAACCGGTCCCGCGACCAGTCCACACTGTCGCCGAGCGCCCGCATCTGCCACTGGATGGCGCCACCGGATTCACGCTTCCAGTCCCAGACCTTCTGCACGAACAGTTCGCGGCCGAAATCCTCTTTGGTCTTCCCGTCCGCGGCGAGCTGCTTCTCCACCACCGTCTGGGTGGCGATACCGGCATGATCCATCCCGGGCAGCCACAGCACCTCGTAACCCTGCATCCGCTTACGGCGCGCCAAGGTGTCCATGAGCGTGTGGTCGAGCGCATGACCCATGTGCAGCGTGCCCGTGACATTGGGCGGCGGCAGCACGATCGAGTACGCGGGCGCGGAACTGTGCGGGTCGGCGTGGAAGTAACCGGCGGCTACCCAGCGCTCGTACAGGTCGGCCTCCACCTCGCCGGGATTCCAGCTCTTGGGGAGGGCATCGGCACGATTACGCGTGTTGTCAGGGGCTGCGCTGGTCACGCCGCGATTCTAGTGTCCAGGGTGTCGCCGCCGGTGTTGCGGGGTCGGCGCCCCGCCGCCTGGAATGGGCATGAGCCGAGCAGCGACACCCACCCCGGCCGGCCCGGGCGAGCCCCACACTGCCGGTATTCGATAACAACGCGCGGCGGACGGCCGACCACTCACGGCCGGTCGCCGCGCTCCCTCGCTTCGCCGGTCCGGAGCCGAGGCGGGTTCCGGCCACGAATACCGGCTGTCCGGAAGGAACGTGAGGCGAGCGGGGACCTTCACCCCGATCAACCGGGACCGGCATGCAAACGGGCGGTCGCCGCGCACGAGGGTGAGTCCGGCCCGGGGAAGGACCTGATGGAGGGCGCTACACGGGACAGCGGGAGAGCGCGATTGCCGCAGGACGGGAACGAGGGGACACCGCGCCGGACCCCGGAAAGGTGGCGGAGAAAAACCGAGGCGGAGCCTTCGGTGGATGAGGGACACCGAAGACTCCGCCTACAGCAGTAAGACTACCGCCGATCCTGGTCCGCGCTCCCAATCCATAAACAATTCTCAGCTCGAGCACCGGAATTCCCAAGCGTGCGCCCGGCTCGCCGCAGTCGGCGGGCTCGGCCGAAACCTGTGACCTCGAGCGGACAAAGCCGACATTCTTGCCGAAACCGGTTCGACTGGGGACCCTGGACGGGGTGAACCCCCCGCTCGACTCGTTACCGTTGAACCCTGCGGAATCCATCTTCCCCGAATCGGATTCGGAAATCGTCCGGCCCCGGGCCGTCGACGACCTACGGGGCCGGCCGACGCGGGAGCTCCGGTACCCGGCGAGCGCGGCCGTGCTGTTCGCCGGAATACCCGGCGCGGGCAAGAGCACCGCGCTGCGCCGGCTGTTCGGCGCCGACCCCGATGCCGAACAGGCGCTACCCGGTCCCGATCAGTCGGTAGTGCTCGATTCCATCCATGCCCGCAACGCGTGGCGGCGCCGGCTGGCCTGGCTGCCCTACCCGCTGTGGCGGCCGGTGGTGCACGTAGTGCATTTCGGCCGCATCTGGGTCGCCTTGCGCGATCACACCGGCCCGGTGGTGATCCACGACTGCGGCACCATCGGTTTCACACGCCGGATGCTGACCCGCTGGGCCGTCCGGCACGGCCGCGAACTGCACATGGTGTTACTGGATGTGCCGGCGACGGTCGCCCGGGCCGGACAATATGCGCGCGGGCGGCGGGTCGGGCTGTTGTCGTTCCACTGGCACGTATGGCGCTGGAGACAGATGCTGGGGCGGCTGGAGGCCGGAGCCGGTCCCCGGCCCGCGCCCGCCTCGGTCGTGGTGGTCGACCGGGTCGGCGTGGACCGACTGCGGGTCCGGTTCGCCGCCTGACCCGCGGTCAGGGGGTCAGGACGGTGAGCGCCCGGGGTTCGACGCGCACGGTGAGCGGCAGCCGGCCCGCGGGTTCGCCGTCGGCGGTGGCCGGGGCGCCGGTGGCGGCCAAACCCAGCGATTCGGCCCGGTACTGGCGCACCGCGGGATGGTCGATCCGCCGGCCCGCCGAGAGCGCGGGCAGGATCCGCAGCATCTCCAGATGCGAAACCTTGCCGACCACGGTCACATCGAGCAGGCCGTCGTCGCACCGGGCGTCCGGGCAGATGAGCATGCCGCCGCCGTAGGTGGTGGTGTTACCCACCGCGACCAGCAACGCCTCGGTGGTGATCACCTCTGCGGCCGGGCCGCCCAATTCGATCCGGTAGGGCACCGCGATTCCGTGCGCGATCTCCGCGACCGCGGCGAAGGTGTAGCGGGACCGGCCGCGCGGATAGCGCATCCGGTTGGCACGCAGGGTGACCCGGGCGTCGAAACCGGTGCACGCGACGGTGGCGAACCACATCGGGTCGTGCCCGGCGGGTTCCATCCGGCCCAGGTCGATGGTGCGCACCTGCCCGGATCGGACCAGTTCCGCGGCACGGGCGGGCTCGTCGGCGATACCCAGTTCACGCGCCAGGTCGTTGCCCGTGCCCGCCGGGACCAAGGCCAATGGCACGCCCGAACGGGCCAGCGGGTCCAGGATCGTGTTCACCAGACCGTCACCACCGACGCAGACGACCGCGTCCGGCGCGCCGCCGGTCACCACATCGCGCACCTGCGCACGGGTCCGCGCGGCGGAGGGTGCGTGGATCTCGACGACCGCCACGCCCTCCGCGCTCAGCCGGTCCACGACGATGCGGGCGGCCTCGCGCGCCCGGCCCTGCCCGGAGGCGGGGTTGGTCACCACGGCGACCGTACGCACCTCCCGGGGGTCCGCTGCGCGCGTCATGGCAGCAGTTTGCCAGGGTTGAGGATCCCGGCCGGGTCGATCTCGCGTTTCACCGCGCGCAATACCCGTACGCCCAGGTCGCCGATCTCGCCGGGTAGCCAGGCGCGGTGGTCCACGCCCACCGCGTGGTGATGGGTGATGGTGGCGCCGGCGGCGGCGATGGCGTCCCCGGCGGCCGCTTTCGCGGCCCGCCACTGCGCGATGGGATCGTCGAGCAGTCTGGCCACCACCGTGAAATACAGTGACGCGCCGGTCGGGTAGGTGTGCGAGATATGGCACATCACCAGGGCGGGCGCACCCTGGGCGGTCAGCGAATCGGTGAGCGCGCTCGTCACCTTCGCCTTCAGATCGGCCAGCGCGCTCCAGGTGGTCGCGGTCTCCAGGGTTTCGCACAGCACCCCGACATCCAGGAGCGAATCACGCAGGTAAGGGGCCGCGAAACGGCCGTGCTGCCACTCCCGGGCGGGCTCCGGACCGAGTTCCGTACCACCGGCGGCGCGCAGTACCGCGGCGGCCTCGGCGCCACGGGCCGCGGTGTGGGCGGCGGTGCCCTCGAACGTGGTCACCGCGAGGCAACCGGAAACCGATGCCCCGCCCACATTTCCGGCCCGCGCCAGGTTCAGCCCGGTTTCGGCTTCGTCGGACAACCGCAGCACCGTCGGCGCCGCGCCCGCCTGCACGACCGCGCGCAACGCGGCCGCTCCGGTCTCGAAATCCGGGAACGACCAGGCCATATGGGTGGTGGTCTCCGGAACGGGATGGACGCGGACCGTGACCTCGGTGAGGACGCCGAGCGCGCCTTCCGAACCGACGAACAGTTCACGCAGATCGGGTCCGGCGGCCGAGGCGGGCGCCCGGCCCAGCAGCACACTTCCCGTGGGCGTGGCCACCCGGACCCGCTGGACCATATCGTCGAACCGGCCGTACCCCGCGGACGCCTGACCCGACGACCGGGTCGCGGCGAATCCACCGATGCTGGCGTATTCGAAACTCTGCGGGAAATGCCCGAGCGAGAGCCCGTGCTCGGCGAGCAACTGTTCGGCACGCGGACCGGTGACCCCGGCGCCGAAGGTGGCGGTGCCGGTGATCGGGTCGCAGTCCAGCAGGGCGTCCAGCCGGCGCAGGTCCAGCGCGATCACCGTGTCGAACGCCCCTCGCACCGGGTCGAGCCCGCCGACCACACTGGTGCCGCCGCCGAAGGGCACCACGGCGATGCCCTGCTCCGAGCAGTAGGCGAGGACGGCGGCCACCTCGTCGTGACCGGCGGGGAAGACCACCGCGTCCGGTGCGTCCTGCGGGGCGGGATCGCGTCGTCGCAGCAGGTCGGGGGTGCTCTTACCACCGGCATGCCGTAGCCGGGTGACCGGTTCGGTGGAGATATGGTCCGCGCCGACGAGGTCGGCCAGACCGGCCCGCCGGTCCGGGGACAGGACCGGCGGCCGGAGCGGCACATCGCCCTCATCACGACGCGTCGCCGGCTCCCCGGAGATTCCGAACACCTGTATCAGCAGGCCGCGGATCTGCTCGGGGAGCGGTGTGTGCCCGGCGGGAACACCCCAGGCGTCCCACACCATATCCGGTCGCCGCGTGCTCGATGCCGAGTTCACCGGACGTTCGCCTTGCTCACCTGTCATGAGTTACAGTTTGACATGTAGTGTCAAGCAGTAACCCGAATTGGAGACGAGGTCGAGTCCGTGTCATCCGGCGCAGCAGCGGTCGAGCAGACGATCCTGGACGCGGCCCGTGAATGCGTCGCGGAGTTCGGCGTCCGGCGCACCACGCTCACCGAGGTCGCCCGCCGGGCGGGCGTGAGCCGGCCGACCGTCTACCGCCGGTGGTCCGACAGCCGCGACCTGGTCGCCGAACTACTGGTGCGCGAACTGAGCGAGATCATCGCCACGGCCGTACCGACCGGTGGTCCGGCCCGGGACCGGCTGGTCACCGGGGTGGTGGCCGGCGCGGCGGCGGTCCGGTCGAACCCGCTGTTCGGCAAGATCTTCCGCACCGATACCGATCTGATGCTCACCTACGTGTTCGGCCGGCTGGGCCGCAACCAGCGCCAACTGCTCGACCTGTTCGGCACCGGCATCCGGGACGGTCAGGCGGACGGGTCGGTCCGGGCCGGCGACCCCGATCGGCTGGCGGCCATGGTGCTGCTGATCACCCAGTCCGCGGTGCAGTCGGCGGCCACCGTCGCCCATCTGCTCGACGGATCCGCGCTCGACACCGAACTCCGGCACGCTCTCGATACCTATCTCGCCCCGTGATCCCACCTGCCAGGAAGGAGTAGCGCCCGGCGTATCCGGAAGCGGCGATCGTCCCCGCCTTCCGTTCCGTCCCCCGGCGGACGCCGTGCCGAGAACAAGATGGCCGAGAACCCTTCCCCCACCGCGGGGCCCGCGTTGAACGCGCACCGCCGGCGCCGTGAGCTCGCGGCCCTCGGTGACCACCCGACCATCGACCTGCTGGTGATCGGGGGCGGTGTGACCGGCGCCGGCGTCGCGCTCGACGCGGCCGCCCGCGGACTGCGCACCGTCCTGGTGGAACGCCACGACCTCGCCCACGGCACCAGCCGCTGGAGTTCGAAACTGGTACACGGCGGACTGCGCTACCTGGCGAGCGGGAAGATCGGCATCGCGCACGAGAGCGCGGTGGAGCGGGGCATCCTGCTGCGCCGCACCGCGCCCCATCTGGTCCGGCCGCTCCCCCAGCTGGTCCCGCTGCTGCCCGGAATCGGGTTGTCCACCCGGAGCCTGATCCGGGCGGGTTTCCTGGCCGGCGACGCACTGCGGGTGGGCGCGGGCACGCCGGCGGCACTGCTACCGCGGTCACGGCGGGTGACCCGGGCCGAGGCGCTGCGACTGGCACCGACAGTGCGGCAGCAGGGATTGCGCGGCGGCCTCCAGGCATGGGACGGGCAACTGGTGGACGACGCGCGACTCGTGGTCGCGCTCGCCCGCACCGCGGCCGCGCACGGCGCGACCGTGCTGACCCGCGTCGCCGCCGCGCCGGGCGGCGGCGGCCC
>NZ_JBKOOL010000178.1:0-11298 GCF_046764065.1 Nocardia sp. NPDC002869 | reverse complement strand
TAAACCCCCCCGCCCCCCCCCCTCCAAACCCCGCGGGCGCCCCCCTCCCGGCCCCCCCCCCCCGCTCGGTGCCGAATTCAGCGATGCCGGTAAAGGCGCCGCAACTATTCGTCCAAGGCGCCCGGTGCGGTCTTGGAGACCTGCATCAGGAACTCGAGGTTGTTCTTGCTCTTGCGCAGGCGGTCGATCAGCAGGTCGATCGCCTGGTGCGAGTCCAGACCGGACAGGACACGACGCAGCTTGTGCAGGACCGCGGCCTCGTCCGGGTTGAGCAGCAGCTCGTCCTTACGGGTGCCGGACGGGTTGACGTCCACCGCGGGGAACACGCGCCGCTCGGCGATCTTGCGGTCCAGTTTGAGCTCGGCGTTACCGGTGCCCTTGAACTCCTCGAAGATCACCGTGTCACCGGTCGAACCCGTTTCCACCATGGCGGTGGCGATGATGGTGAGCGACCCGCCGTTCTCGATATTGCGCGCCGCGCCGAGGAACCGCTTGGGCGGGTACAGCGCGGTGGAGTCGACACCACCGGACAGGATGCGCCCGGAAGCCGGCGAGGAGTTGTTGTACGCGCGGCCCAGACGGGTGATCGAGTCCAGCAGCACCACGACGTCCTTGCCCATCTCGACCAGGCGCTTGGCCCGCTCGATGGCCAGTTCGGCGACCGAGGTGTGGTCGGACGGCGGCCGGTCGAAGGTGGAGGCGATGACCTCGCCCTTCACCGAACGCTGCATATCGGTGACTTCTTCGGGACGTTCGTCGACCAGCACCACCATGAGGTAGCACTCGGGGTTGTTGATCGCGATCGCGTTGGCGATGTCCTGCATGATCGTGGTCTTACCGGCCTTCGGCGGGGACACGATCAGCGCACGCTGGCCCTTACCGATCGGCATGATCAGGTCGATCACCCGGGTGGTCAGCTTGTTCTGCTGGGTTTCCAGGCGCAGCCGCTGGTTCGGGTACAGCGGGGTCAGCTTGTTGAAATCGGGGCGGCGCTTGGCCGAATCGATTTCGGCGCCGTTGACGGTGTCCAGCCGCACCAGCGGATCGAACTTCTGCCGCTGGTTGCTCTGTTCGCCGTCGCGCGGCGCGCGGACCGCACCGGTGATCGCGTCACCGCGGCGCAGGCCGTTCTTGCGGACGAGGTTCATCGAGACGTAGACGTCGTTCGGTCCGGCCAGGTAGCCGGAGGTGCGCACGAACGCGTAGTTGTCCAGCACGTCGAGAATGCCCGCGACCGGCTGGAGCACATCGTCTTCCCGGATCTCGGGCTCGCGCGCTTCACCGGTGCCCCCGTCGCGGTCGCGGCCCCGGCGACGCTCGCGGAACCGGCGGCCGCGGCGGCCACGGCCGCCTTCCTCGTCGTCGCCACCACGATCGCCACCACGATCGCCACCGCGATCGCCGCCGCCTCGGTTGCCACTGGAGCCACGCTGATCGCCACCCTGGCCCTGCTGGCCCTGGTTGCGGTCGCGACGGCGCTCGCCCTGCTCGCCGTCCCTGCTGTCCTTACCGTCCTGCTGCTTGACGGCGTCGTTCTTCGCGCCGTCCTGCTGCTTGGCGTCCTCGCCGGCGGGCTCGCCGTTCTTGGGCTGCTGGTCGCGACCACGACGCTGGCGGCCGCGGCCGCGCTGGCCGGAATCGCGGCCCGAATCCTCGGCACCCTCGGCCGGCTTGTTGTCGGCTCTGCCGTCGGTCTTGGCGCTGGATTCGGTGTCCGCGCCTGCGGTGCCGTTGGCGGTCGCCGAGCCGTTGGTGGCGGCCTGGTCGGGCTTGCCCTTGTCCGCGGCCGCGGAGTCCTTGTTGGCCGCGTTATCGGCGGCGGGCGCTTCGACCGCCGGAGCCGACGCGGCGGCGGGCGCGGCCTCGACGGCAGGCGCCGCGGTCCCGGCCTCGGCAGGCTGGTCTGCGGTTTTGCGTTCTTTGGCAGCCTTCGCGCGGGTGCTGCGCTCCGCGGCGGCGGGTCTGCCGGCCTGGTTTTCCTTGATGGCGGCGATGAGATCACCCTTGCGCATACCGGAGGTGCCTCGAATTCCGAGTTCCCCTGCCAGTGCGCGCAACTGCGGCAACAACATTCCAGTCAGCCCCGATCCGATGTCGGTGTTCTCGCTCATCTTCGAAGAAATCTGTCCGGAGTCACTTTCGCGGTTGCCCGAGGGTTCGGAGTCGGATTCCACCCCGGGTGTCGCGAGCAGGTCCGTATCTGTCACGGAGATCCTTTCCTTCCCTCGATGGCCGTGTGCTGTGTCGAGGGTTTCGTTCCGTAGCCCGATCTCGCTGCCGGACTCGGATTTGTAGCCGTATCGCCTGCCCCTCCGGGACCGGGTGCTTCGCCACCGCTGGAAAAGGTGGAAGAGATCATTCCAGTTGAGCGGCTGCGCGGCACCCCCATGGCATGAGGGCTCGAGCCTGGAGCCTGCTGGAGCGATTGCCCTGATGAAGCACCGGCGTCTGATGCGCGCGATGTACGGACCTGCCCAGGATAGCGGGCAAGTACGAAGGTCGGCAAGGCGGACGCGCCCGTCAGCCGATCTGCACGCCTTCCGCGATGCCCGGTTCGATGATCCGCAGCCCGTCCGCGGCGGCCGACAGACGTAGCTTTTCGGGAAAAGGGCAGGTCAGAAGAGCGAGCACGGTGGGCCCGGCGCCGGAGACCGTGGCCGCGATGCCGGCATCACGCAACCGCTGGATCCACGCGGTGGTCAACGGCAGCGCGGGGGCGCGCTGGGTCTGGTGCAACCGATCCGCGGTGGCCGGGAGCAGCAGGTCCGGACGCTGGGTCAGCGCGACGACCGCCAGCGCGGCCCGGCTCACGTTGAACGCCGCGTCCCGGTGCGGTACCAGTTCGGGCAGCAGCCCGCGGGTCTGCGCGGTGGAGGACCGCTCCTCGGGGACCAGGACGACCGGATGCACCGTGGGATGCGCATCGAGGCGAACCGCCCGGTAGAGGCGTTGCGGGGCGCCGATATCGGTATCCGGGCCGGGGCCGGCCTCCGTCCAGGACACGACGATTCCACCGAGCACACTGGCGGCGGCGTTATCGGGGTGGCCTTCGAATTCCGAGGCGAGCTGCACCAATTGATCGGTGTCCACCGCCAGGGACGGATCGAATTGCGCGGCCAGCGCGCGCCCGGCGGCCAGCCCGCCGACCACGGCCGAGGCGGAGGAACCCAGTCCGCGGGAGTGCGGAATCGCGTTCCGGCACAGCACGTCCAGGCCGTCGGCCCAGATACCGGCCGATTCCAGTCCGCGTTCGATCGCACGCACCACCAGATGCTGTGGCCCCCAGGCCACCTCGTCGGCGCCTTCGCCCTCCATCCGGATGTTGAGGCCGGAATCGGTACTGCGTACCTCGATCTCGTCGTAGATCCCCAGGGCCATACCCAGCGAATCGAACCCGGGCCCCAGATTCGCGGTGGAGGCCGGCACCCGGACCGAGACCGTGAGACCGGCCGGCAGAGTCGGAGCCACCAGCCGGCTTTCGCGCGTATCCACCATCAGGCCAGTTCGAGTCGTGCGGCCACGGCGACCGGGTCGACCTGGATGGCCTGCACCTCGGGCATGCCGAGCAGGGCGGTATCGGGGTCCTTGAGACCGTTTCCGGTGACCGTGCAGACCACTGTCTGCCCGGGCTCCAGCCAGCCCTCGGCATGGGCGGCCAGCACACCCGCGACGCTCGCCGCGGACGCGGGCTCCACGAAAACGCCCTCTTCGGCCGCGACCAGACGGTACGCGTGCAGGATCTCCTCGTCGGTGGCCGCGCGGAACGCGCCGCCGGATTCCTCCTTGGCCCCCACCGCGCCGTTCCAGGAGGCGGGCGCGCCGATCCGAATGGCGGTCGCGATGGTTTCCGGGTGGCTCACCGGGGCGCCGTTGACCAGCGGGGCCGCCCCGGCGGCCTGGACGCCCAGCATGCGGGGCAGCGTTTCGGTCACGCCGTCGGCCCGGTATTCGCGATAGCCCCGCCAGTAGGCGGTGATATTCCCGGCGTTGCCCACCGGCAGCGCGTGCACATCGGGGGCCCGGCCGAGCACATCGCAGATTTCGAAGGACGCGGTCTTCTGCCCCTCGATCCGCGCCGGGTTCACCGAGTTCACCAGGCCGATGGACGGGAAATCCGAGGTGACCTTGCGGGCCAGTTCCAGGCAGTCGTCGAAATTGCCCTCGACCTGGATGACCTTCGCGCCGAGCATCACGGCCTGGGCCAGTTTGCCCATGGCGATCTTGCCCTGCGGGATGAGCACCGCACAGGTCATCCCCGCGCGGGTGGCGTAGGCGGCGGCCGAGGCGGAGGTGTTCCCGGTGGAGGCGCACAGCACCGCCTGCTGACCGCGGTATTTGGCATCGGTCATGGCCATGGTCATCCCGCGGTCCTTGAACGAACCCGTCGGGTTGGCGCCCTCGACCTTCAGGTACACCTCGCAGCCGGTGAGCTGCGACAGATGTGGCGCGGGAACAAGCGGGGTTCCGCCCTCGAAAAGGGTGACCGGTTCCCAGTCGGCCGCGCCCGCGAGGCGGTCGCGGTAGGCAGCGATGAGCCCGGGCCAGCGGGAGTGCACTCCGGCCTGCGGGGCGACTCCGGCGGTGGGCCCAACCGTCACCCCACCGCCGCCCCTGACGGAGTCGCTGCGCGATGCTGTTGTCATTCTTCGGTGCCTTCCAATCTCAGAACGCTGGTGACAGATGTGACGGATTCCATACCCGACAGCGCGGCGACGGTCTCCGAGAGAGCCGCCTCGGTCGCGAGGTGGGTGACGACCACCAGTCGCGCCTTGTCGTCGTGACCCTCCTGCCGGACGGTAGAGATGCTCACTCCGTGGTTGGAGAATTCGCCCGCCACCCTCGCCAGTACGCCGGGACGGTCTTCGACCTTCAGATTCACGTGATAGCGCGTCGGAGTGTCGCCGATCGGCGCGATCGGAAGCTCAGCATAGACCGATTCGCCCGGTGCCCGGCCACCGAAGAATTTATTGCGGGCGGCCATGACCAGGTCGCCCAGTACGGCCGAAGCGGTCGGCGCCCCGCCGGCGCCCTGCCCGTAGAACATGAGCCGACCGGCGTTCTCGGCCTCCACGACCACCGCGTTGAACGCTCCGGTGACCGCGGCCAGCGGATGTTTGCGCGGGATCAGCGCCGGATAGACGCGCACCGACACCCGGTCCTTGCCGCCTTCGGCCCGGGTGGGTTCGCCCGCACCCGCCGGTACCCGCTCGCAGATAGCCAGCAGTTTGACGGTGCAGTCCAGCGCGGACGCGGTCTCCAGGTCCTCGGCGGTGATGCCGGCGATGCCCTGGCGGTAGACGTCGGCGGCCGTCACGCGGGTGTGGAAGGCCAGCGAGGCCAGGATGGCGGCCTTCGCGGCGGCGTCGTAGCCCTCGACGTCGGCGGTCGGATCGGCTTCGGCGTAGCCGAGACGGGTCGCTTCGGCGAGGGTGTCGCCGTAGTCGGCACCCGTCTCGTCCATGGCCGAGAGGATGAAGTTGGTGGTGCCGTTGACGATGCCGACGACCCGGTTCACCCGGTCGCCGGACAGCGACTGGATGAGCGGCCGGACCACCGGGATGGCACCGGCCACCGCGGCCTCGAAATACAGGTCGGCGCGGCTGCGTTCCGCGGCGGCGGCCAGTTCGCCGGTGTAATCGGCCAGCAGCGCCTTGTTGGCGGTGACCACCGACTTCCCGGCGTTGAGCGCGGCCAGGATGAGTTTGCGGGCCGGATCGATACCCCCGATCACCTCGACGACCAGGTCCACATCGGGCCGCGCCACCAGGGCCTCGGCGTCCGTGGTCAGCAGTTCGGCGGGTAGTCCGCGGTCGCGGTCGAGGCTGCGCACCGCGACTCCGCGCAGGGTCAGCGGCGCCCCGACCCGCGACTGCAGATCGTCGGCGTGATCCCGCAGGATCCGCACGACCTCGCGGCCCACATTGCCCATTCCCAGTACCGCGATACCGATCGGGCGGTCCGGCCCCCATCGACCGGGTACCACCTCGGCCCCCTCTGGCATGCTCGCCCCTTTCGTCGCGTCCATTCAGACCTCCAGACCGAGCAGGTCCTCGACCGTTTCCCGGCGCAGGATCAGCCGGGCCGCGCCGTCGCTCACGGCGACGACGGCGGGACGGGTCAGCATGTTGTACCGGCTCGACATGGAATAGCAGTAGGCACCTGTGCCGGCGACCGCGAGGAGGTCCCCCGGACCCGCATCGGCCGGCATCCAGGTGTCACGGATGATGATATCGCCGCTCTCGCAATGTTTTCCGACAACGCGGGCGACCACCGGCGGCGCCTCGGAACCGCGGGACACCAGCTGGCAGTGGTAGTCGGCCTGGTAGAGCGCGGGCCGGATATTGTCGCTCATCCCGCCGTCCACGCTCACATAGCGGCGGCGCAGGCCACCGTCGAGCGACACGTCCTTGACGGTGCCCACTTCGTACACGGTCACGGTGCCGGGACCGGCGATGGCGCGGCCCGGTTCCACCGCGATACGGGGCACGGGCAGCCCGGCGCGTTCGGCCTCGAGGGCGACCAGCGCACGGAGTTTCTCGGCGAAGAGGTCCAGCGGCGGCGGATCGTCGGAGGGCAGATAGGAAATACCCAGACCGCCGCCCAGATCGAGCAGCGAGATCTGCGAGGTGCGCTCGACACCGAATTTGTCGACCGCTTCGCGCAGCAGGCCCAGCATCCGATGCGCGGCGATTTCGAAACCGTCGATTTCGAAGATCTGCGATCCGATATGGCTGTGCAGCCCGACCAGCCGCAGATTATCGGCCTCGAATACCCGCGCCAGCGCTTCCATGGCGTCGCCGCCGGAAATGGAGAAACCGAATTTCTGGTCCTCGTGCGCGGTGGAGATGTATTCGTGGGTGTGCGCCTCGACGCCGACCGTGACCCGGACCAGCACGTCCTGCACGACGCCGGCGGCACCGGCGACGGCTTCCAGCCGGTCGATCTCGATCAGCGAGTCGACCACGATATGGCCCACTCCGGCCGCCACCGCGGCCTCCAGCTCGGCCACGGATTTATTGTTGCCGTGCAGGGCGATCCGCTCGGCCGGGAAACCGGCGTGCAGCGCGACGGCGAGTTCACCGCCGGAGCACACGTCCAGCGAAAGTCCTTCGTCGCGGATCCAGCGCGCGATCTCGCCGCACAGAAAAGCCTTCGAGGCGTAGTGGACTCGCGAATTCGGCCCGAACGCGCGCACCATATCGCGGCAGCGGGACCGGAAATCGTCCTCGTCGACCACGAACAGCGGCGTCCCGAACTGCGCGGCGAGCTCGGTGACGGGCACGCCCGCCAGCCGGACCACATCGTCGGCGCCGCGGGTGGCGTTGCGCGGCCACACCCGCGCGGGCAGGTCGATCAGCTGCCGCGGATCGGCCGGGCGTTCCGGCAGGTTCGGGGCGTGCGGTATCTCGGCGTGCCGGGGCCCGGCGGGATGGACACTCATCGGTCTTCCTTCCTCGTCCACTGCCGGAACAGTCGGTCGATGCGATTGCGGGGCGCGGTCACATCCGCTCCGGGGCGGTGACGCCGAGCAGGGCCAGACCGTTGGCCAGCACCTGGCGGGTGGCGTTCACCAGCACCAGGCGGGCGGCGTTGACCGGCGAGACGGGTTCGTCGCCCAGCGGCAGTACCCGCAGGGCTTTATTGGTCTGGAACGGGTGGTAGGCGCCGGCCAGTTCCTCCAGGTACCGCGCGATGCGGTGGGGTTCCCGCAGGGTCGCCGCGCTCGCCACCACCCGGGGGAATTCCCCGATGGTGCGGATGAGCGCGCCCTCGAACTCCGAATCCAGCAGGGCGAAATCCGGTGTCACCGTGTCGTATTCGAATTCGGCGGCATTGCGCGCGATGGACGCGGCACGGGCGTGCGCGTACTGCACGTAGTACACCGGGTTCACACTGTCCTGTTTGGCCCACAGGTCCAAATCGATATCGATGCTCGAGTTCACCGAGCTGCGCACCAGCGAGTAACGGGCGGCGTCGACGCCGATGGCCTCCACCAGATCGTCGAGCGTGACCACGGTGCCCGCGCGTTTGCTCATCCGCACCGCCACACCGTCGCGCAGCAGGTTCACCATCTGGCCGATGAGCACCTCGACACTGTCGGGGTCGTCACCGAACGCGGCGGCCGCGGCCTTCAACCGGCCGATGTAGCCGTGATGGTCGGCGCCGAGCATATAGATACACAGGTCGAAACCGCGCGACCGCTTGTCCTGCAGATAGGCGATATCGCCGGCGATATAGGCGGCGTTCCCGTCGCTCTTGATGACCACCCGGTCCTGGTCGTCTCCATATTCGGAGCTGGCGATCCACCAGGCGCCGTCCTTCGAATACAGGTCACCGGAATTCTTCAAGGTGTCCACCGCGCGTTCGACCGCACCCGAGGCGAACAACGAACTCTCGTTGAAATACACATCGAAATCGGTGCCGAATTCGTGCAGCGTTTCCTTGATGTGCGCGAACATCAGTTCCACGCCCTCGGCGCGGAACAACTCCAGCCGCTTCTCCGGTTCGAGTTCGGCCGCGCCGGGATGGGCGGTGACGATCCGGTCGGCTATCTCGCCGATATAGGCGCCCGCGTACCCGTTCTCCGGGGTCGGCGCGCCGGTGGCGGCGGCAACCAGCGATTCGGCGAACCGGGTGATCTGGGCGCCGTGATCGTTGAAGTAATACTCACGGGTGACCTCGGCGCCCTGCGCGGCCAGGATCCGGCCCAGCGCGTCGCCCACCGCCGCCCAGCGGGTGCCGCCCAGGTGCACCGGGCCGGTCGGGTTGGCGGAAACGAATTCCAGATTGATCTTCGTACCGGCGAGCGCGTTCGCGGTGCCGTACGCCGCCCCGGCCGCGAGCACCTGCTCGAGCACCACACCCTGCGCGGACGCGGCGACCCGGATATTGAGGAAGCCGGGCCCGGCGACCTCGGCGGCGGCGACGGCCTCGGTATCGCTCAACGCCTCGGCGAGCCAGCCGGCCAGATCCCGCGGGTTGGTTCCGGCCTTCTTCGCGACCTTCATCGCTACATTGGTGCTGTAGTCACCGTGCTCCGGGTTCCGGGGACGCTCCACATCGACCGTGTCGGGCAGCACCGCGGCATCCAGTCCACGTTCGGCGAGGACCTTCGCCGCGGTGGCGTGAAGGAGATCTGCAAGGTCGGCTGGAGTCACGAGTCTCTATCCTATGGTCCGAGTGGGTGCGCGCCGCGAGTGGGCACCGCAGCTCGGCACTGTTCATCGACGTGGAAAGAACGGGACCGGTATGCCGAACAGGACGAGCGCCAAATCGGCGAAGGCCGTGAAGGCGGCGGGCAAAGTCGCGGGCGCGCGCGCCAGCAGCAGCAGGAACAAGGGCAAACCGCCGATCACGCAGCGAATCCCCTGGCTCACCATCGGTGCGGTCGTGGTGCTCGTCGGGCTGGTCGCGGCGCTGGCGGTGAACCTGGTGCCCAAGTACCAGGAGAAGGCCGCCCTGGAGAAGTTCACCCCTTCCGAGCAGCAGAAGGACCCCTCCGACCAGATCGAGGGCGTGGTGAAGAAGGAGTACCCGGCCGGTCTGCACGTCGACGCGACCAAGCGGGTCGCCTACGACCAGACCCCGCCGTTCGGCGGCCCGCACGACTCCTCCTGGGCCAACTGTATGGGCACCGTCTACGACAAGGCGCTGCGCGACGAGAACGCGGTGCATTCGCTGGAGCACGGCGCGGTGTGGATCACCTACAACCCGGACAAGGTCGGCCAGGCCGGGATCGACACGCTGAAGAAGAAGGTCGAGGGCGAGCAGTACATGCTCATGTCGCCGCACCCCGGCCAGGAAGCCCCCGTCTCGCTGCAGTCCTGGGGACATCAGCTCACCGTGAACAGCGCCGACGACGAACGGGTCGGTCAGTTCATCACCGCGCTGCGGCTGAACAACTTCGCCTACCCCGAGGTCGGCGCGGACTGCGCGACGGTCGCCTTCGACACCCAGAACCCGCCCCCGTACGACCCGAGCGAACCGGGCCCCGACGCCGTGCCGATGGACGGCGCCGGCCTGCAGCCCGACCAGGGCGAGCTCGGCGGTATGGGAGTGCCCGGCGGCGGTCTGCCCGGCGGTATCCCGGCGATCCCGGGGATGCCCGGCACCCTGCCGGACCCGCAGGCGCCCGGCGCTGTGCCCGACCCGCAGGCGCCCGGGGCCGGACAGTAATGCCGGAAACGGAAACCCCCGAGACCGGGCACCGGCCCGAATCCGGGTTGCGCGCGCAGCTGCGCGGCCAGCGCACCCCGCTGTTGATCATCGCCGCGATCGCCCTGCTCGTGGTCGGGTTCGGCGCGGGTGTGCTGTTCTCGCCGGACGAGTCCGGCGGGTCCGGGCCGGGTCCGGTCGATATCGGATTCGCGCAGGATATGTCGGCGCACCACACGCAGGCCGTGGAGATGTCGGGAATGGCGCTGCTGGGTTCGGCCGATCCCGCGGTGCAGCGCCTCGCCTACGACATCCTGACCACCCAGCAGAGTCAGATCGGGCGGATGCAGGGCTGGTTGCAGATGTGGGGCGCCCCCGCACGCGGCACGGACGGCTACATGGGCTGGATGCACGAGCCCGGGCACGGTGACGACCAGCACAGCGGCGGCCACGACCACGGCTCCGGGGCACCGGGGGCCGGGGCAGTTGCCGCGATGCCGGGTATGGCGACCACCGAGGACATCCAGCGGCTGCGCGACGCCCGCGGTACCGACCTCGATGTGCTGTTCCTGCAACTCATGCTGCGCCATCACCAGGGCGGGGTCCCGATGCTCGAATACGGTGCCGAGCACGCCGAAACCGGCGAGATCGGCATCCTGGCAGGGCAGATGCTCGCCGCGCAGCAGGGTGAGGCCCGGCTCATCACCGATATGCTCGCCGCTCGCGGTGGTCGGCCACTGCCCCTGAACTGAACCGCCACCACTCGTTTTGGCCGCATCGGTGATGATGCGATACGCTGTGGTCCGCCCGATCGACCGGCTCCCGGTCGCACCGGGTGGATCCCCGCCCTCGTAGCTCAGGGGATAGAGCGTCTGCCTCCGGAGCAGAAGGCCGCAGGTTCGATTCCTGCCGAGGGCACGCACGAGGAAGGCCCCCGACCAGCTGGGTTCTGGTCGGGGGCCTTTCTCGTTCTCGGCCGCCCGAGTGTCACGAGTCGGCACCACTCCACCCGAAGTCTTCGCCGCGGCTCAGCGCACCGTTCCACGTACGCGTGTGGACCCGGGCGGTGGCACCGATCCGCTCAGGCCACACCGCTGTACAGCGGGAGACATTCTCCACCGGGAACCGCCCGCCGGCGAGATC